>NZ_JBEONP010000029.1:0-63529 GCF_040544435.1 Undibacterium sp. GrIS 1.2 | reverse complement strand
TGTCACATGTGCCGCTTCAAACAAGAAAACCAATCGCAACAGTGGCCACACCCATGCTCGACTTTACTGGTTTGGGTATTTTGCAAGAAGCTCAATACTTATTTAATTACTTATTTAATTACTTATTTAATTACTTATTTAATTACTTATTCAATTACCTCATTGATTTTTACCGACCATCATGATCATTTTAAAATGCTGCTCATTACTTTTATTATCTAAATAAAAACTTAAATCACTCTTATGATCACGAACAGCAATGAGCTTCATCAACAATCTTCATAGCAGGTAAGACATCATTTTTTCGCTATATCTTGAAAAACATACTATTGCTCCTGCACACTAAGCTCGCTTTTACTGATTCTGTCCCAGTTTATTTGCAGACTGTCGCAAGCCTGTAGCGATCGCTCCAGCATTTCTCTAAAGTCACAACATGCCATATAAAACATTATCTTTGCTACCAAGCTAATCAGCCAATATCAGTTAGTAGAAATAAGATAACTTAGAGAGAAATTCATCATGAACCCGAACACACTTCAAACAAGTAAAGAGCTTGCTACTAGTTTTTTACGCTGGCTCAGCAAGGCTTTTGACAAAACTGCCGCTTGGGTAACGCAATTATCCTGGTGGAAGTTTTTCTTATTCGCCATCGTCACAATGATCGCGGGTGCGATCCTTCAAGATAATCTTTTTAGTTCTGAAGAGAGTGTTGTCGTCACGAAGAAAAAAGCAGCGAAAAAAGCGAGTAAATCCAAAGCAATTAGCGACGGCGATACCAATATTGAGATTGATGGAACTGGTATCCATATCCGCAAAAACAAAACCGATGGTGACGGCAAACAAATTGAGATCGATGAGAATGGCATTCGCGTTTTAAACGGCAATAGCAGCACACCAACAGAACCTGCTGCGCCGGTCGCACCAGCAGAAAGTGCCGCCTCTGCTGCCTCAGCCGTTGCGCCTGCTGCACCTGTAACACCAGTCATCAGTAAAAATGGGCAAGATGATATCCATATCAAGCTCCCTCCAGAGGTTGCACAGGAAATCAGCAATGATATTGAAGATGCCGTTGCCGACGCTGCTGATGAAGAGGTAAAGAGTTACCAGAAAAAATCATCCAAATGGTTTATCAACTTTGTGATGTTATTGATTTTCGGCCTGCTCGGTATGAAAGCGTTAATGGGTGGGAAAGTCCGAGCGGAAGAAAAGGCCAAACAAGCCAATGCCTCTGCTGAGCGTGAATCATTGCTGCGTCAGGTCAGCGAGGCACAGATGCAAATGATGCAAGCGCAAGTCGAACCGCACTTCTTATTTAACACGCTGGCATCGGTAGAATATTTGATTGAAACCGACCCGCCTCGCGCAGCAGCGATGCAACGCAGCTTGATCTCTTACCTGCGCGCCGTCTTGCCACAAATGCGCGAAAACGCCGCTACAACCAATTTGGGACGCGAGGCGGATATGGTCAGGTCTTATCTGGATCTATTAAAAATGCGAATGGAAGAACGATTAGAGGTTGACTTCATCATGCCAGAAGGATTGCGCAGTGCCTCTTTCCCGCCGATGATGTTGCAGTCGCTGGTTGAGAATGCGATTAAGCATGGATTAGAGGTAAAAGCCGAAGGTGGCACGATTCGCTTCCATGCAGAAGTAGCACACAACAAATTGCGGGTATCGGTATCAGATAACGGATTGGGCTTTGGTGCAATGCCGAGTAACGGCACTGGCTTAGGTTTGCAAAATATTCGTGAGCGTCTGAAACTTATTTACAAAGAAAAAGGGCAAATGATCATTACACCTAATCAACCTACAGGCGTTTGCGTTACTATAGAAATCCCTTATGAGTTAGCCAACTAAACGGAATTGACGAACTATGCCAACCGATATGCCAACCGCCATAATCGCCGATGATGAAAGACTGATGCGCGACCAGTTAAGGTCACGCCTGGAACAAGTCTGGCCAGAATTGCAGATTCTCGATGAAGCCAAAAATGGCGAAGAAGCTGTGCAGTTAGTCGAAACATTACAGCCTGACTTTGCCTTTCTCGATATTCGCATGCCTGCCAAAACAGGCTTAGAAGCTGCTAAAGAAATTGGCAACAAAGCGCATATCGTATTTATCACTGCCTATGATCAATATGCGATAGAGGCGTTTGATCATGGCGCAGTCGATTATGTGCTGAAGCCAGCAGATGTAGAGCGGCTGACACGCACCGTAGAGAGGTTAAAAGCGCGACTACATAGCCAAGCCGAGCCTAATGATATGAGTAATATGCTGGCACAATTAGCCAAGCAGATGGGAATCGGCAAACAGAGTTATTTGCAATGGATACAAGCATCTATTGGACAAGAATTACGTTTGATCCCGGTCGAAGAAATTTTGTTTTTTCAATCAGATGAAAAATACACCCGGGTACAAACAGTAAGCTACGAGGCATTGATCCGGAAGCCCGTGCGCGATCTGGCGGAAGAGCTGGACCCTGCCCTGTTTTGGCAAATTCATCGGGCAACGCTGGTCAATGCCAAAGCGATTTCTGGCGTAGTGCGCGACATGCGGGGACGGCATCTAGTGCAAGTCAAAGGACTAACAGAGAAGCTGGAAGTCAGTCGTAGCTTTGTGCATCTGTTTAAACAAATGTAAGCGAATAGCGGCGATCAGATCAGCACACAGTAAGCAGTTGAAAAAAGCCTGATAAACATGATGTTTATCAGGCTTTTTAATATACTGCCCCTATGTATATTAAATCGTCCAGAGGAAATATGGACGATAAGGCATATTTACCAAAAAACAGGGGGAGTATTTATAATATGTGCCGTCCGACCCACCATGCAATCGCGGCGACAAAGGCAGAGGCAGGTATAGTCAAAATCCAGGCCCAGACAATATTACTAGCAACACCCCAACGCACTGCAGACATCTTTTGGGCAGAACCCACGCCCACAATCGCGCCAGTAACAGTGTGTGTTGTGGAGACAGGAATGCCCATGGCGGTGGCAAAAAATAAGGTCGCAGCGCCTGCTGTCTCTGCACAAAAACCGCCTACAGGTTTTAACTTTGTAATTTTTTGTCCCATAGTTTTAACAATGCGCCATCCGCCAAACAAAGTCCCCATACCGATCGCGGTATAACAACAGATAATCACCCAGAGCGGTGGCGAAGTATCTGCTTGTGCAGAATAACCGGCAGAGATCAGCAACATCCAGATGATACCCATGGTTTTTTGAGCGTCGTTACCGCCATGTCCCAGGCTAAACATGGAAGCGGATAAAAGCTGCAAACGACGAAACCATTTATCAACCTTCATCGGCGTCGATTTAACGAACAACCATGACACCAATAACATCATTAAAGAACCAAGGAAAAACCCCAACAGAGGCGACACAACGATAAATACGATCGTCTTGATCAAGCCAGCAGAAATCAATGCGCCAGTGCCTGCTTTAGCTACCGCCGCACCAACCATACCACCAATTAATGCATGCGATGACGACGATGGAATACCAAAATACCAGGTCACAAAATTCCAAAAAATCGCCCCGACTAATGCGCCAAAAATCACATAGTGATCAACTACACTGGGATCGATCGTACCTTTACCGATCGTGGTTGCAACAGTCAATGGAAAAACTACAATGGCGAGCACATTAAAAAATGCCGCCATCGCGACAGCTTGCTGAGGCTTTAATACGCCGGTAGAAACAACGGTAGCAATAGCATTCGCTGCATCATGAAAGCCATTCATAAAATCAAATAACAGAGCTAGCACCACCAGAAATATGATGAGATACAGGCTCATATGGAAGGTTTGCATGGGAATCACTTCTCTTTTAAGCACTCTCAGAGCTGAGAGTTAATACTAAATAAAACGACAGGCAAGTTAAATGCTTAGATACTGCCGATACACATACTTGTAGCATCTGAACTAGCAGAGCAATGTCTTGCCAGTTTCATCGTTACGCGTTTTCGACAATAATGCCTTCAATAATATTGGCGACGTCTTCGCAACGATCTGTCACGGTTTCCAGAATCTCATAAATCGCTTTCAATTTAATCAGATTACGGACATCCGGTTCATCGCGAAATAATTTAGACATCGCGGCACGCATAACGTGATCTGCATCGGATTCTAAGCGATCAATCTCTTCACAGATCAACAAAATCTCGCGGGAGTTTTTCATGTTATTTAAGAGTCCGACCGCAGCCTTTACCTTTTCTGCGCAGGCCAGACATAACTCAGCCAAACGTTTAGCCTCTGGCGTAATCTCACGAACATCGTACAAAGAGATTGTTTGCCCAGCATCCTCCAGCAAATCCAAAATATCATCCATGCGGGTAATCAGCTGATGAATATCGTCACGATCCAAGGGTGTGATAAAGGTTTTGTGTAATAACTCAATCGTGTTGTAGGTAACTGTATCGGCCTGTTTTTCTATGCCTTCAATTGCATGTACACGGTGCTCAAGGTCATCAAAATTGGTCATCAAGGCGACCATTTCTTTGGCACCTTTAACGCATAATTCTGCATGCTGGTTAAAGAGCTCAAAAAATTTACCCTCAGTGGGCATCAATCGTCCAAACATATTGTTCTCGCTAGAAGTAAAAATACTGAAATCGCTCCAGATCAAAAAGAAGCATCTGATTAATCTGGATACTGCTAAATAGTCGTACGACTATTCGTTGTCACCGTAAATAGACAGTGAGCCTGTGTAATTATCGAACTTGGTGTATTCACCCAAAAAGGTTAAACGAACGCTACCAATAGGACCATTTCGCTGCTTACCAATAATGATTTCGGCGGTACCTTTATCTGGAGAGTCCGGGTTATAAACCTGATCACGGTAGATAAATAGAATGACGTCAGCATCTTGCTCAATCGCGCCAGACTCTCGCAAATCGGACATTACCGGACGTTTATTCGGCCTTTGCTCCAACGAACGATTGAGCTGAGAGAGTGCGATTACTGGGCACTGCAACTCTTTTGCTAAACCTTTTAAGCTGCGGGAAATTTCGGATATTTCTGTAGCACGGTTTTCACCTGCAGTGTTACCTGACATCAGTTGCAAGTAATCGATGATAATTAACCCCAATTTGCCACATTGACGTGATAAACGACGCGAGCGAGCGCGCAATTCAATTGAACTCAGCGCAGGCGTCTCATCAATATATAACTGCGCGTCGTTCATTTTTTGAATCGCATGGGTCAGGCGCGGCCAATCTTCATCCACCAATCTACCTGTACGCAATCGATGCTGATCCAAGCGACCAACCGAGCCAAGCATACGCATGGCTAATTGAGCCCCACCCATTTCCATCGAAAATACAGCTACTGGCAAACCACTTTCAATTGCGACGTTTTCACCGATATTGATCGAGAACGCCGTTTTACCCATTGATGGGCGACCTGCAACAATGATCAAATCGCCGGGTTGCAAACCGGAAGTCATTCGATCCAGATCCGTAAAGCCCGTTGGCACGCCGGTGATGTCACTAGTGTGATCGCGGTTATACAACTCATCAATTCGCTCAACCACTTGTGTCAGCAAAGGTTGAATAGCAGTGAAGCCTTGAGCGCCACGGGAGCCCTCCTCCGCGATCGCAAAGATTTTTGACTCTGCCTCATCCAGCATTTGCTTTACTTCTTTGCCTTGCGGATTAAAGGCATTACCAGCGATTTCGTCAGATACTGAAATCAATTTGCGCAAGACACCTCGGTCACGCACAATTTCGGCATAACGACGAATATTTGCGGCGGAGGGGGTATTTTGTGCCAGCGCATTTAAATACGTCAAACCACCAGCGTCGTCTGCTTTATTCAGGCCAGTCAGTGCCTCGTAAACGGTAATAACGTCGGCTGGCTTAGTCGCGTTAATCAGCTTAACAATTGCCTGAAAAATAATCCTATGGTCATATCGGTAAAAATCATCCTCGCGGATAAAGTCGGCGATTCTATCCCACGCAGCATTATCTAATAGTAAGCCACCCAAAACAGATTGCTCGGCTTCGATGGAATGTGGTGGGACTCGAATGGAATCTAATTGCGGATCGGAAGGTGCTTTCATGGCGCGCATTATACCTTTTTATTCAATATCGAAATCAACAGAACATGCCTTAATGAAATACATAAATCTGACCATTTATTACTAAGATAACAGGCACAGCCGCTATTAAAAAATAGTAAATACCATTTATGCTGCAAGCTTTAAAATACCAAATTAATTAAATCAATACCTGACTGCCAAGACTAATTGATCGCTCAATCTTAGCGACGTAAACGTTAAAAAGCCGGGCGAACCCGGCTTTTTTAAATACTATGCGACTAAAACTTAAGCGTGCTCGCCCAAGATAGCAACGGTCACATCAACAACTACGTCTGTGTGCAAAGCAACGGCAACAGAATGATCGCCAACGATCTTCAACGGACCTTGTGGCAAACGAATCTGCGCTTTTTCAACAGCAAAACCTTGCTTGGTCAATGCTTCAGCGATGTCGAAGTTGGTTACGGAACCAAACAAACGACCATCAACACCAGACTTTTGCGAGATTTGTACAGTCAAACCAGACAATTTTTCGCCTTGAGCTTGTGCTGCAGCCAAACGTGCTGCTGCTGCTTTTTCCAACTCTGCGCGTTTTGCTTCGAATTCAGCAATCGCTGAAGTTGTAGCACGGCGAGCCATACGTTGTGGGATCAAGAAGTTACGTGCGTAACCGTCTTTAACTTTAACTACATCGCCCAGATTGCCGAGATTAACGACTTTATCAATCAGAATAACTTGCATATTTTTCTCCTAGTACCTTGTCGTCAATTACGCTGTGTGCAAATCAGTGTACGGCAGCAACGCTAAGTAGCGTGCGCGTTTGATCGCTGTGTCGACTTGACGTTGGTACAAAGCTTTAGTACCTGTCAAACGTGCTGGCATGATTTTGCCGTTTTCTTGCACGAAATCTTTCAATGTATCGACGTCTTTGTAGTCAACTTGCGCTACATGTGCGGCTGTAAAGCGGCAGAATTTTTTACGCTTGAACAATGGATTTTGTTGTGGGCGCTTATTTTTCAGTTTGCTTTTGTCAAATTTTTTACCGAATGCCATTTGTGGCTCCTAATCTAGTAAATTTGTCTCGAATTCAGTAATGTGAAATACGAGACTTTTGCTGTTACGGTTCTTGCGCGACAAAAAACCTGTGAATTGCATTACAACACCTAACTCTATTTCCATAAATCGCTTTGAAATTTCTCCTGCGGCTAGCGCATTGATTTCAAAGTCGACTACACGTTGGGCATTTGCTTGCGTTTGCTTAGAGCTATGTATCAGTACCGCAGAGGCTATCGGAATTCCGGCTGGTGTAAAACGCAGCGCCGATTTTTCTACAATGCTGGCAACGACTTTAAGCTGATTCACTGATTTATGTAGCGTCCTCTAACGTGTCAATTATGCTGCTGGCGCTTCTACGCGTTGCGTTTTAGCAGCATCTTCTTTCTGAACAGATTTCATCATTGGAGATGGCGCTGTTTCAGCTTTCTTCATTTTGACTGTGAGGTGGCGCAGAACTGCATCATTGAATTTGAATGCGGTTTCCAACTCAATCAGAGTCTCAGCATCGCACTCAATGTTCATGCAAACATAATGTGCTTTTGCCAGTTTTTGAATCATGTATGCCAATTGACGACGGCCCCAATCTTCAATACGGTGTACTTGACCACTACGTGCAACAACTGTGGCTTTGTAACGCTCGATCATTGCAGGCACTTGCTCGCTTTGATCCGGATGTACGATAAATACGATTTCATAATGACGCATATATTCTCCTTGTGGACAATTTAATAGCCCGCCTCGGCGTCAAGACGAGTGCGGGAAGAGGAAAGCCCACAACTATACTGCACTTTGATAATTTACTCAATAGTTTCAATAGCTTATTACATTTACTGCTACCAATTTATGTGCAACACACCCATTGAGAGGACTTAAAAAAATTTTGAGATGAAAAAGATTTTAGGTTTATACTGTACAAAAATACAGGCTGCATATAAACCCAGTCTCACAACTACACGATTGGAATTCGATCATGCTAAAACTCACCGCTCGCCAAGAACAGATTTTAAATTTAATTAAGGACGCGATCCAAAATACTGGATTTCCGCCAACAAGAGCAGAAATTGCAAATGAATTAGGTTTTCGCTCCACCAATGCAGCGGAAGAGCATTTGCAAGCACTAGCGCGCAAAGGAGTTATTGAAATTGCTCCGGGTACCTCACGCGGCATACGATTGCTTGATTCCATACTAAGCAATGGAAGCACCAAGGCTAGGCCTAACTATATTGCTCAATTAGCGCTACCCCATCCATCACTAATGCAACTTAGTTTGCCGCTAGTTGGCAGAGTAGCGGCAGGATCTCCCATTCTTGCGCAAGAGCATGTGGACACAACCTATCAAGTTGATCCAGCCTTATTTTCAGCTATTCCAGACTACCTGCTCAAAGTGCGTGGTATGTCTATGCGTGACGCCGGTATTTTTGATGGTGATTTGCTTGCAGTAAAAAAATCTAACGAAGCAAAAAATGGACAAATCGTGATTGCCCGTATGGGGGATGATGTTACGGTTAAACGCTATAAAAAATCAGGGAATATGATCGAGCTATTAGCAGAAAATCCTGATTATCCCAATATCAAGATTAATGAACTTGACGAAGACTTTTCACTTGAAGGTTTAGCCGTTGGGCTGGTCAGAGCCTGGACTTAAGTTATGTATTACTAGGTATTGGCAGTATCAGTAAATAAAATAAAAAATTTCATCTGTCACGTCCCAACTCAATCAATATACTCCCCACAATCTTTTTGAAAAACATGATTTTACTCAATTATTGCATGGACAATTAAAATATACTCACCCATAGTATGAACGTACTCCGATTAAATGAATAAAATTTCATGTTTATCGAGCCTACTTTCATCGTCTCGACAAAAGTTAAATTGTCGGTCAATTTAATTTACTATTTTGGTAATAATTTATAAATTAGATAACCCAGAAAATCGATTATGAAAAAAATGGCCGCTAGATAACTAGTGACCATTTTACTTTCTTCAGTTTTAATCAGAGAAAACTATCTGATGAAAACCAAATTTCAGATCAGGCTCAATGCTTTACAACACCACCAACATCGACGCCACCTTCAACTTTAGTGGCCGTAGCAGCTACTAAAACTTCTTCATCAGTCAAAGCAACTGGCTGACGCTCTAAAGCAATTTCTAACACTTTATCTATCCAACGCACTGGAATGATCTCCAGCTTATTTTTGACGTTATCAGGAATCTCAGTTAAATCTTTAGCATTCTCTTCAGGAATTAAAACCGTCTTAATTCCGCCTCGATGCGCTGCCAATAATTTCTCTTTTAGACCACCGATAGGCAATACTTCACCACGCAAGGTAATCTCACCAGTCATCGCTACATCTGCACGTACCGGTATCCCGGTAAAAACAGATACCAGAGCTGTCGTCATAGCAATACCAGCGGAAGGACCATCTTTTGGCGTTGCCCCCTCTGGAACGTGAATATGAATATCACTTTTTTCAAACACATCTGGCTTAATACCCAAGCGCTTCGCACGACTGCGAACTACAGTGCGAGCAGCTTCAATCGACTCCTTCATCACATCACCTAAAGTACCGGTACGTATCACGCCACCCTTACCAGGCATTGCAACTGCTTCAATTGTCAATAAATCGCCGCCGACTTCAGTCCACGCAAGACCAACGACTTGTCCAACCTGGTTATCTTTGACCGCCACACCAAAATCGTAACGACGAACACCCAAAAACTTATCCAGATTTTTTGATGTAATCGTTGCTTTCTTCTCACTCTTTTTAAGTAAGAGCATCTTAACGACTTTGCGACAAATTTTTGATAACTCACGCTCTAAGGAACGTACCCCTGCTTCTCTAGTGTAATAACGAATAATGTCTCGAATAGCACTTTCAGCAACACTGATTTCACCATCCTTCAAACCATTATTTTTAATTTGTTTAGGAAGTAAGTAACGCTGGGCAATGCTAGCTTTTTCGTCTTCGGTATAACCCGACAAACGAATAACCTCCATACGATCCAACAAAGCTGGCGGAATGTTGTATGAATTAGAGGTCGCTACAAACATAACATCTGATAAATCGAAATCAACTTCGATGTAATGATCAGAAAAAGTATGGTTTTGTTCAGGATCTAGCACCTCAAGCAACGCAGAAGACGGGTCGCCACGGAAATCCGCCCCCATTTTATCTACTTCATCCAGTAAAAATAATGGATTACGTACTCCTACTTTCGATAAGCTTTGCAATATCTTACCGGGCATAGAACCAATATAAGTGCGTCGATGACCGCGAATCTCTGCCTCGTCACGAACACCGCCCAACGCCATACGTACAAACTTACGATTAGTAGCACGTGCAATAGATTGACCAAGAGAGGTCTTACCTACACCTGGAGGGCCGACCAAACACAATATTGGCGCTTTCAGTTTGTCAACGCGCTGTTGTACGGCAAGATATTCCAGAATACGCTCTTTGACCTTATCTAAACCAAAATGATCATCTTCCAATACTTTTTCAGCGTTAGTTAAGTCATTGTTTACCTTAGATTTTTTCTTCCAAGGTAAATTAACGATCGTGTCTATATAGTTGCGAACAACAGTTGCCTCAGCAGACATAGGAGACATCATTTTGAGCTTTTTCAACTCATTCATCGCTTTGTTATGCGCTTCTTTCGGCATCTTTGCTGCCAGAATTTTCTTTTCTAACTCATCGATGTCAGCACCTTCATCACCTTCACCGAGTTCTTTTTGAATCGCTTTTACTTGCTCATTCAAATAGTATTCACGCTGAGATTTTTCCATCTGACGCTTAACACGGCCACGGATACGCTTTTCTACTTGCAGAATGTCAAGCTCACCCTCCAATTGACCAAGCAAATGTTCTAAACGTTTGGCAACGCTAAAAATTTCCAGAATGACTTGCTTTTGCTCTAGCTTCAAAGGCAAATGTGCAGCAATTGTATCGGCCAACCGACCCGCATCATCAATTCCTGAAAGTGATGCCAAAATTTCAGGTGGGATTTTTTTATTCAGTTTTACATATTGATCAAATTGCTGAACGATTGCACGGCGCATTGCCTCTACTTCAGAGTCATCACCCTCTTCCGGCGCAACAGGAGTGAGCTCTGCTGTGAAGTGAGACTCTGTTTCAGTAATCTTGTGAATACGTGCACGCTGTGCACCCTCGACCAGCACCTTAACAGTGCCGTCTGGCAATTTCAACATTTGTAAAATATTGGCAATGCAGCCGATTTCGTAAATATCGTCAGCAGATGGCTCATCTTTTGCTGCAGCTTTTTGTGCCGCCAACATGATGCTCTTACCCTGCTCCATTGCTGCTTCCAAAGCTTTAATGGACTTTGGACGCCCCACAAATAAAGGAATAACCATGTGTGGAAACACAACCACATCGCGCAGTGGCAACAAAGGCAATTCGGTTTGTTCAGTAATTATAGAAGTTGTCATGGCGCACCTTATTCAAAATTTCTAGTATATAGATTGGCGCACTAGGCTAAATCTCAAGCCCGTCATCCGAAAAACAATAAAAAAAGCCACTCAGAGAGAAACTCCGGGTAGCTTTTCGATTGAAGCTCAATTTTATTGTGTAATTAATTGTACTGCTTATTCCAAATATCGTGGATCAATTATGACATTCACCCACAATTTTAAAGGATTAAGATTTTATACCTGACACCTTCGGTTGCTCGTCGTAAATCAGCAAAGGTTTTGCGCCATTGGTAATAGTATTTTCATCAATAACCACTTTAGAAACATTTTGCTCGCTAGGCAAATCATACATGACATCTAGCAACGCGTGCTCAAGAATAGATCTTAAGCCTCGTGCACCTGTTTTACGTGCGATTGCTTTTTTTGCAATTGCTTGCAAAGCTGCGGGCCTGATTTCAAGCTCAGCACCCTCCATTTCAAGCAATTTAGAATATTGCTTGATCAGCGCATTCTTCGGCTCGACCAAGATTTGAATTAATGCCGTCTCATCAAGCTCGTTGAGAGTTGCAATTACAGGCAAACGACCAACAAGCTCAGGGATCAAACCAAAACGAATCAAATCTTGCGGTTCTGCATCTTGCATAACTTGGCTAGCACTCTTCTCTGCCTGACTTTTCACGCTAGCAGAAAATCCTATGCCGCTGCGTTCAGAGCGGTCAGAAATAATCTTAGCCAAACCATCAAATGCACCGCCGCAAATAAACATAATATTTGTTGTGTCAATCTGAATGAAATCTTGATTAGGATGTTTTCGCCCTCCCTGCGGTGGTACGGATGCCATAGTACCTTCAATCAATTTCAATAATGCTTGCTGTACGCCTTCTCCAGAGACATCGCGGGTAATTGAGGGATTATCTGACTTACGAGATATTTTATCGATTTCATCAATATAGACGATCCCTTTTTGTGCTCGCTCAACTTCATAGTTACAGTTTTGAAGCAGCTTTTGAATAATATTTTCAACGTCTTCACCTACATAGCCAGCCTCAGTCAAAGTTGTCGCATCAGCAATTACAAACGGCACATTGAGCATACGTGCTAAGGTTTGTGCAAGTAAGGTCTTACCTGACCCAGTTGGGCCGACCAAAAGGATATTGCTCTTAGATAGCTCAATATCATCTTTTTTACCAAGATGCTTTAAGCGCTTGTAATGATTATAAACAGCAACAGCAAGAATACGTTTTGCTGTTACTTGACCAATTACGTATTGATCAAGCAAAGCTGTAATTTCTAAAGGTGTTGGCAGATCAGTTTTTGCACTGGAAATGGATTCCAGGTTGCTGACTTCGTCACGAATAATATCGTTACACAGATCAATGCATTCATCGCAAATGAAAACAGACGGACCTGCAATTAGTTTTTTAACCTCGTGTTGGCTTTTGCCACAAAAAGAACAATATAAAAGCTTTTCGCCAGTGGAGGATTTTTTATCAGGCATAGTACGTATATCTTTAACAGGAATTAAGCAAAAATTAAGCGAGAATAATTTTGATATTAACCGTAAATCCGATATATGTCATTGAAGAAGGACACGAAAATACGAAGATAACAAATCAATATAAAACCCGCTAGCAATTTAATTATAGAGCACAATAAAAAACGTCCGCACTTAATAAGCACGGACGTCTTCTAATTACTCAATATTTTTAGTATATCAGGCGCGATGCGTTAACACTTTATCGATTAAACCATATTCAGCAGCAGATTCGGCCGACATAAAGTTGTCACGATCAGTATCTTTCGCAATTTGCTCAACTGTCTGACCAGTTTTGTCAGCTAGGATTCCATTCAAACGTTCACGCAGGTACAAAATTTCACGCGCCTGTATTTCTATGTCAGAGGCTTGACCTTGAGCACCACCCAAAGGTTGGTGAATCATAATACGAGAATTTGGCAGTGAGAAACGTTTGCCTTTCGCACCAGCAGCCAATAAAAATGCACCCATTGACGCGGCCAAACCTGTACACAAAGTAGATACATCAGGCTTAATAAATTGCATGGTATCGTAAATCGCCATACCAGCTGATACAGAGCCACCCGGAGAATTAATGTAAAGCGAAATATCCTTATCAGGATTTTCACTTTCCAAAAACAATAACTGAGCTACGATTAAATTTGCAGCTTGATCATTTACTGGCCCAACTAAAAAAATCACACGCTCTTTTAACAAGCGAGAGTAAATGTCGTAAGCACGTTCGCCACGACCGCTTTGCTCTATGACCATAGGCACCATACCGAGCATGTTGGTATCTAATGCTGAACTACGAATAATGCCTGTCATTGGATTTTCCTTTAGTTATTACGCGTTGTTACCCATTAATTCGTCAAAAGGTAACACCTTGTCAGTGACTTTTGACTTACCTAAGACATAGTTAACGACGTTTTCTTCTAATACAAGGGCTTCAACTTCAGCTAAGCGATTACGGTCACTAAAATAATATTTAACGACCTGCTGAGGATCTTCATAGCTCTGAGCGAAATCTTCGACTTGCGCTTTAATTTGCTCAGCAGTTGCTTGCAAATTATTAGCCTTTACTAACTCAGCCAATATCAATCCTAAACGAACACGGCGTTCCGCTTGCACCGTAAACAATTCTGGTGGGAATGGAACATCTGCAACATTCATACCGCGCTGAGCCATGTCTTGACGAGTCATCTCTGCCAAGCGTTGACCGTCTTGCTCTACCAAGGATTTTGGCACATCAAATTCTACGGCTTTAACTAAAGCATCCATTACACTATCTTTAGTTTTAGCTTTAACGCGACCTTTAACTTCACGTTCAAGATTTTCTTTGATATCAGCGCGCATTTTGACTAAATCACCATCGTCTACACCTAGACTTTTTGCAAATTCAGCGTCAACCTCAGGAAGATGTGCCCACTCTAATTTTTTCAGAGTGACAGTAAACTCTGCAGTTTTACCAGCTACATCTTTACCGTGATAATCCGCCGGAAACGATAGCGGGAAAGTTTTGCTTTCACCAGATCTCAAGCCTAAAGTCGCAGCTTCAAACTCAGGCAACATACGACCCTCACCCAAAACAAAAGCAAAATCTTCAGCTTTGCCGCCAGCAAACTCTACGCCATCAATTTTACCGACGAAGTCCAAGGTAGCACGATCACCATTTTTTGCTGATAAGTCGCCACCGTCTCCATGAGCACCTTGTTCACCTTTGACATGAAAGTGAACGCGTTGCTTGCGTAAAATGTCGATAGTTTTATCAATTTCCGCTTCAGATACTTCAGCTTTAACTTGCTCTACTTCTGCAGAAGACAAATCACCAACTACAACTTCTGGATATATTTCAAAAGTTGCGTCGAAAGCTAAACTACCTTCGGCTACGCCTTCACCAGATTTTGGTTCAATGCGTGGATAACCAGCAACGCGCAATTTATTCTCGTTAGCAGCGGCATTAAATGCCTGGCCAACTTTATCATTTAAGACTTCATTTTCGACTTGATAACCGTGCTGCGCGGCGACCATTTTCATCGGCACTTTTCCAGGGCGGAAGCCAGGGGCTTTCGCTGTGCGTGCGCGCAATTTCAAACGCTTTTCCACTTCAGATTGCACATCGGCGATCGGAAAAGAAATAGTAAGGCGGCGTTCCAATTTATCTAAAGTTTCGACTGCAGTTGCCATGAAAATCGTCCAAATAAAAAAAATTCTGTGGTGCGAGGAGGGGGACTCGAACCCCCACACCATTACTGGCGTCAGGACCTAAACCTGGTGCGTCTACCAATTTCGCCATCCTCGCGGGATGAGAACACTTGCCAAAATTAAAAACTGGCACAAAAGCAAAGGGCGACCCAAAATTCAAGTGTCGCCCAAAACTGTTGCATGTGGCATTTCAACTCCAGCCGCATATTCTACTGGATTTTAATCGGATGTGGCTCTTTTTTAGAGTTTGATTTGCAATTATCTAGTCAGGCTCACTATATAAATAGTAGCAAGCCCGACTCGCACCCACAAACGGAGCCTATCAAACAGGTCTTTTCACCCTAAACCAAGCAGCATATAAAGCAGGTAAAAACAGCAAAGTTAAAGCTGTCGCAATGATCAACCCACCCATGATCGCGACCGCCATTGGCCCCCAAAAAACTGATCGGGACAATGGAATCATTGCTAAAACTGCTGCGGCGGCTGTCAAAATAATTGGACGGAAACGCCTCACAGCCGACTCCACAATCGCGTCCCAAGCGGGAGCACCTGCTTGAATATCTTGCTCAATCTGATCAATCAAAATAATCGAATTGCGAATAATCATTCCAAACAAGGCAATCACTCCTAGCTGCGCAACAAAGCCGAACGGTCTATGCAACAGTAATAAAGCCATCGCTGCACCAGCAATACCAAGTGGCCCAGTCAAAAATACCAATAAAGAACGTGAGAAGCTATGCAATTGCAACATCAATAAAGTAAAAATAATGAATATCACTAAAGGTACATTTGCCGATATTGATTCTTGCGCTTTCCCACTATCTGCCGCTGCACCAGCCAATTCAATTTTGTAGCCAGGTAATAACTCAGAGCGAATTTTCTCTAACTTAGGCGAAATCTGGCTGGAAACCGTCGGACCCTGTATGCCATCGACAACGTCACACTGAACC
This sequence comes from Undibacterium sp. GrIS 1.2, assembly GCF_040544435.1. NCBI lineage: Bacteria > Pseudomonadati > Pseudomonadota > Betaproteobacteria > Burkholderiales > Oxalobacteraceae > Undibacterium > Undibacterium sp. GrIS 1.2. The sequence continues at coordinate 47,334 of NZ_JBEONP010000029.1, read as the reverse complement.
GTAACTGCCCACTCCCGTCCCTCGCGCCAGACTACACCAGGCTCCCAAACCAGATTAATTCTTGCTACTTGAGATAAGGGAACAGACTTACCACTCGCCGTAGGAATATTTGCATCGCCTAACGCATTGATAGTAGATCGCTCATCAACAGGTTGCCGAACCACGATATCAATGAGCTTATTGCCATCCCTAAATTGTCCAACAGTTGAACCTGTCAAAATAGTATTCGCCGCCCGCATTACTGATTGTGAAGTAACACCTAAGGCACGCAATTTATCTTGATCCAAATCGATACGCACAACCTTCACTGACTCATTCCAATTATCATTGACGCCAATAGCATTAGGATTGGCGCGCATGACATCTTTAACCCGATCTGCCACCTCACGAACCTTGGCGACTTCTAAACCTGTCACGCGGAACTGCACAGGATAAGGAACAGGTGGACCACTAGGTAACACCTTAACGCGTCCACGTACTTCAGGAAAATCAACTTTAAACACGTTGACGATTTTTAAACGTAGCGCGTTTCTAGCCTCAAGATCTTTTGGCAGCACAACGATTTGCGCCACATTCGTCTGAGGGAAGATTTGATCTAACGGCAAATAAAAACGTGGACTGCCAGTACCAACATAGCTGGTCACGCTCTCAACACCTTCTTGTTTTTGAATGAACTGCTCAAACTTTTTAGCCTGCGCCTCGGTCGCCGCGAAGGAACTTCCTTCTGGCAACCACAACTCCACCATCAGTTCAGGGCGACTAGAATCAGGGAAAAATTGCTGCTCAATAAATTTAAAACCGAAAATACCTAAGCCAAAGACACCAAGCGTAATGAGGATGGTGGTTTTTCGCCATTCGACACACCAGGTAACCAGCTTACGGAAACGTGAATAAAATGGTGTGTCAAATAATTCATGATGACCGTCAGCATTAGAGGATGGCTTCACCTTGAGTAGCAAGTAACCAAGGTAAGGAGTAAATAATACCGCCGCCAACCAAGAGATAATCAAAGCTAACGTGTTTACTGAGAACATCGAAAATGTGTATTCCCCCGCGGCCGATTTAGCTAAACCAATCGGCAAAAATCCCGCCGCCGTAATCAGGGTTCCGGTCAACATCGGCATCGCAGTTGAAGTGTAAGCAAAAGTCGCGGCATCAAAACGAGAGAAGCCCTCCTCCATTTTGCGCACCATCATCTCAACAGCAATAATGGCGTCGTCGACTAACAGTCCGAGTGCAATAATCAGGGCGCCTAGAGAAATTTTATGCAGGTCAATATCAAATATCCGCATAAACAAAAACGTTACTGCCAGCACCAAAGGAATAGTCAAGCCGACGACTAAGCCAGGCCACACGTCCAACCGGAATGGTTTTGTATGCAAACCCAAAGCGAGAAAACTCACCGCCAAGACAATAACCACGGCCTCAATTAAAGTATGGACAAACTCGCCAACAGAAGACGCAACCATTTTAGGTTGATCAGAAACGCGCTCAATCTGAATACCAACAGGTAATTTACTCTTAACCTCGGCTGTCGCTTTTTCGAGATTTTTACCTAAGTCAATAATATTCCCGCCCCGCTCCATGGAAATACCAAGACCAATTACTTCTTTACCGTTGAAGCGCATTTTGTCCTGTGGAGGATTTTTGTACTCTCGCTTAACTGTCGCAAAATCACCTAAACGAAAAGTGGTTCCATTGGCGCGTAATTGCAGATTTTCCAGATCTTTTACTGTCATTAACGCACCAGAAATCCTGACCTGCAAATTATCTGCTGCGGTCGTTAGAATACCTGTGGCATTAATCGTGTTTTGGGAATTAATTTGACTAACAATCGTGTCAAAAGAAACTCCTAACTGAGAAAACTTTTTTTGAGAAAATTCAATATTGATTTTCTCATCCTGCACGCCAAACAACTCAACCTTGGCAACTGTCGGTATGCGCAAAAATTGCTGACGTACAAAGTCCGCATATTCTTTGACCTGCTCATAGGTAAATCCATCGCCAGACAGAGCAAAGATAGATCCGTAGGTATCACCAAATTCATCATTAAAAAATGGGCCGAGCACACCAGATGGCAAAGTGCTGCTGATATCTCCAATTTTTTTTCGGACTTGATACCAGGATTGTGCGGTTTCTTTTGGCGGGGTCGATTCGCGTAATTGCAAAATGATGAGGGTCTCACCAGGCTTAGAGTAGCTGCGTATTTTGTCTATATAAGGCGTCTCTTGTAGTTTCTTCTCAAGTTTATCGGTTACTTGTTCCGCCATCTGCAAAGCAGTTGCACCAGGCCAAACGGCCCTAACCACCATATTACGGAAAGTGAATGGAGGATCTTCATCTTGTCCCAACCGTCCATAGCTCAAAATGCCGCCTAATAACAGCACCACGATTAAGTAACGTGTTAATGGAATGTGCTCCAGAGCCCACCGCGACAAATTAAAACCTCGGGAGGAATCGCTCATTTAGCCACTCCTGCTGCATCGCTAGCTGCTTTAACAGAATCAGTAGTTGGACTGGCACTCGCAAGCTCGCCTCCAAGAATCGATACTTTTTGTCCGACTTTTAATAAATTCACACCAGCTGTCACGACAATTTGTCCTGCTAAAACACCCTTGGCAACCAATATATCTTGTCCGGCAGAACCCGCAATGGTGACTGGAACTAATTTAACCGCACCACCCTCAACGATCCATACCGAAGTCATATTTTTATCGTTAAATAATGCCGTCATCGGTAGACGTATCATTGCATTAGGCGTTTTAGCAGAGAAAGTGACGTAAGCAGTCATGCCTAATCTGACATCTTTAGAGTTAGCCGGAAGAGCGACTTTGGCTGTATAAGTGCGAGTCACCGCATCAGCAATTGGCGACAATTCACGTAGCTTCGCCTCTAACACTTCGCCTTGATTTGCCCACAAACGTACCCGGATATCAGAAATTTGGCGTATCGTATTTACTTTATCCTCAGGAATACCTACAACCACATCCATCTCACCGGATTGCGCGACGCGCACTACCGGTGTACCTGCTGCAACGACCTGCCCTACCTCCGCATCAATCCCGGTAACCACGCCATCTACGTCAGAAATTAAGGTCGTGTAACCAGATTGATTGACCTGATTTTTATATGATGCCTGCGCCTGCTCATAACTCGCTTGAGCCGCTTTATAAGTCGTTTCTTTGGACTCTAATACAGTAGCAGCGACAAAATTCTTTTGTCGCAATTCTTGATAACGCTTGAGTTCTGCTCTGGCCAAATCACGATTGCTCTCCGCCGCCATTAATCCAGCTTTTGCCTGCGTTTGCGCTAACGCCAGGTCTTGCGGATCAAGCTGCATCAATACCTGACCACGTTTTACCAAGTTACCCACATCAACTTTGCGGAGAACGATTTTACCTGCCACTCTAAAACCAAGGCGTGACTCTATCCGTGGGCGCACCTCGCCGGAAAATTCCGTAGCCGAGTCAGCGCTATCTGCACTAGCTTTAACGACGCGTACTGGACGAATATCTTCTACTTTTTCTGCTGGCTTTGAGCATGCAATCAACAACAGTACGGTACTCACACCGAGTACAAGAGTATGTTTTGCAATAGATAAACGTATGCCAGATGCTTTGTTCGCACCAGTGAACTCGGTGAAATAGTTTTTTTGTACGGTTGGCACGAGGGGTTTCCTTTACTATGCTGGCTGTAAATACCAAGAATATGCGTTTGCCGGATGGCAATCAAAATTTGTTACTTTTAAGTTTTGCTTAAATCTTGCTTAAATCTTATTTACGTCTTGCTCAAATCTTATTCCAGCTTTTTTTAAACGTTCTAACGGAATGGATGACAAAACACTTACTGACTGCTAACGGATAGACAAAATACTTTGGGTAGACTATTTGAATATCATTTAAAGTGACCCAATCAGTTACTGACTAAACGGTTAGTAATTATAGTTGCGCAACATTTTTTTGCCAATGACTTTAGAGTCATTTATTTTTTATTGCAATTTTAGCCAATGCTATGCCAGTAGATCATTACGAAAACTTCCCTGTAGCCTCAATTTTGCTGCCCGAACACTTACGTCCAGCAGTTGAATCTATTTATGCTTTTGCCAGAACGGCGGACGACATCGCAGATGAAGGTGATGCAACCGCAGAACAACGTTTGTTTGCGCTTAACCAATATGAAACGGAATTGACCAAAATAGAATTAAATGAAATAAGTGACATTGGCTTGTTTCAAAAGCTTAATTATTATATTGGGCAACATCGCCTGCCTTTACAAGCCTTTCGGGACTTGCTGTCCGCATTTAAACAAGATGTGGTGATTACCCGCTTTCAAAGCTTCACTGAGTTATTAGATTATTGCAGACGCTCTGCCAATCCTGTCGGAACGCTCATGTTGCATCTCTATAAGGCGACAACACCGGACAATCTAAAAGACTCCGCAGCAATCTGCTCTGCGCTGCAACTAATCAATTTTTGGCAAGATGTTGCTGTCGATTGGCATAAACAAAGAATCTATTTACCCTTAGACGACCTGACGCAATTTGGTATTACCGAACAACAAATAGCAAATGAGCAAGTAAACGAAAATTGGCAGAAAATGATGCGATTTCAAACCGACAGAGCACGTACGATGATGTTAAGCGGAAGCCCGCTATGTAAGCGTTTAAAAGGTAGGATAGGTTGGGAATTACGTCTTGTTGTACAAGGCGGATTACGTATCTTGGAAAAAATTGACGCTGTTCATGGCGATGTTTTTAGGCACCGTCCATCCATAGGAAAAAGTGATTGGTTGGTGATTGCCTGGCGCGCAATCTGGATGTAAGCGTCGGGGTAAAAAACAAACTCTGTACGCGTGAGTAGTACAAATAAATTACAGGCTGTTGCAAAATTATTATAGCTTTGGCGCGTACAGCACCTTACTATGCGGATACCATGTCGTACACCAATGATCAATACGATGCAATTTTCTTTTCGGGCATGATGATGCGAAATTCTTTTCCTCTTTTTTCCTCCCGCTTATTATGTTGCCTCAGCATGTTGCTTGGCAGTCTGAGTGCCAGTGGATGCACCGTAATCGCAATTGCAGACGCGGCGGTATCTACTACGGTCAAAGTAGGTAGTGCGGTGGTGGGTACTGCGGTTGATGTAACGGCGGCTGGGGTACACGCGGTGACAGGCAGCGGTAAAAAATAAGTAAGGCAAATCAGATCCTGTTTTTAATCTGCTGACGCATCACACTATCCGGCCAATACACCATCTGGCACATCACTTGGTACATCAACCCGCAACTCAACATCATTAAGAGCTAGCTCATGCCAACCGAACTGCAAATTGCAGAGCACCGTAAAGCGCAACATGCGGCTAAGTTCGCTTTGGCGCGTTTGGGGTCCTTAATTACGCCAGAAGATACCGAGCAGAGTCTTGCGGCAAAAGCACACGCCCTGTTATCTGAATCTGGTTACCCGGAAACCTGGTATTACCAATGCCCTGCCCTGGTGTTATTGGGGTCCAGAAGTTGCGTATCTATTGCTGGCAACAACTACAGCGCGAGTGAGGAAGCGGTTGGCATGTCCAACCTGATTACGATAGACCTCAGTCCGGTCAAAGATAATTGCTGGGGAGATTACGCTCGCTCATTTGTCATCGAAGATGGCAAACTCAGCGAAAAACCTAAGCAGCTTGAATTTAAAAATGGCTTACATTTTTTGCACCAGCTACACCAGCAAATGCCGCGCTTCGTAAAACCGAACACCACGTTTGAACAGTTGTTTGAATGGGCCAACGTGCGCATACGCGAGAGTGGTTTTGTGAACTTAGATTACCGCGGCAATGTAGGCCACAGCGTTGCCACTAATCGGGATGAACGACAATATATCCAGACCAGTAATACTTTGTGTTTGGGAGATGTGCCATTTTTTACCTTCGAGCCTTTTGTCAGGCTTAAAGGTGGGCGCTGGGGATTTAAACATGAGGATATGTTTTTCTTCAATCAGGACGGCGCACTCGAAAGCGTATAAAAGCTAACCTGCTTCATAAAAAAAGCCGATATCTTTACAGACATCGGCTTTTTACTTTTGCGAGAGTTCTTTATTAAGCTTAATTGTATAACTCAGCTATAGAACTTCGTTTACAGAGCTTAGCTAGCAACCGCCCGCTAAGGTCTATGCGCGCTTAAAGTCAGACTTTAAATACAATTAATCTGGATATTGCTTGCACCGGTCGGATTGCTCAATTGTGCAGTGCCAGTACCGCCAACCACGGTACAAGTTTGTCCGACTGGTTGTGTAGTCACCGTTACAGCATACGGCTGACCATCCAATACAGAGTTCGAGAAAGTAAAAGTACCGTTGGCACCTAAGGTCAGGAACAAAGGATCTGAACCGTTGGTAACAACAACCGTCTTGCCCGCTGCTAAACCAGTCAATACAACAGAAACCGGTACACTCGGCACGCAGTTCACCAGCACATTGGCAGCAGGTAGTGGATTAGTAATGCTAGCTGTGCCCGTCCCGTTTTGCACAGTACAAGTCTGCGCTGCAGGTTGCAAACCAACGGTTACTGCATAAGCAGTACCATCTGGAATATAAAATGGAAAAGTGCCCGCGATATTCGTGGTGTATGTCAACGCATCAAAATTAACGTTAGCATTGTTATACAAATACAATGAACCAGCAGTTAATCCAGAGACGGTCGCAGTTACAGGCACTTTAGGTGCGCATGTCACTGCGATATTATTCACCGCAGCATCGCTAGTCATCGTGCCTGTGCCATTGGCGACCGTGCAATTGACTTGGTTTGGCTGTTGCAAAACGCTGATGGTATAACTCGCATTACTCGCGACTTTAAACGAGAAAGGGCCGTCCACTGTCAGTTGTTGAACAAAGTTACCTTCATTCCTCAATTTTAAAGTACCACCTGACGTCCCCGCAGCGCTGTTACCCAGACCAGTGACAGTGCCGCCGACCGTTGTGTACACATAGCCACCACAGGCTGCCAAGGCGAGCAGCAAGCTACTAGCTAAAAGAATCATGCTCGTTTTTTTCATCATTTTCATTCGCTATTCCATTTGGTCAAAATCAATCAAACCCAATAATATTGCAATATATACACTGCTTAATTTGAGTAATTGCGTAATGGTATATGAGCTTGACGAAAAAAGCGTGAGCCAGATACAAAAAACCGCATCAGATTACAAAGCATTACATGTATTTCTAAGTCAAAACATTCGATTAATTTACTAAAAGCGCATCGCAACACCGATTAAAGCAACGCCCCACCCGCTAATTCTGCCTTGTCTATTTGTAGTCTCTGTCACTTCGGATAACATACGGGCTTATTGCTGCATTGCACGTAGCCAACAGCGGACTCATAAGTCCTCTACAGACAATCTCACTCACTTAGCATGTCTCCAGACGAATATTGCCAACAAAAAGCAGCACAAAGCGGCTCCAGTTTTTATTACAGTTTTTTATTTCTACCGAATGAAAGACGCTTAGCCATCACGGCGCTGTACGCGTTTTGTCGCGAGGTCGATGATGTCGTGGATGAGAGTACAGACGATGGCATTGCCCGCAGCAAACTCAGCTGGTGGCGTGGTGAAATCCAAGCCATGCTGAATAAACAGCCGACCCATCCCGTCACCAAAGCCTTATTGCCGCACATGGCAACCTATGCTTTGGATGGAGCACATTTGCTGGCGATCATTGATGGCATGGAGATGGACTTAAACCAGACACGCTATCTCGATTTTATCGGTCTGCAAAAATATTGCTGGCATGTGGCTGGCGTCGTCGGTATTTTGTCCGCCAGTATTTTTGGCATCAAAAATCCGCAAACCAAACAATTTGCTGAAAAATTAGGGCTGGCTTTCCAGATGACTAACATCATTCGCGATGTCGGTGAAGATGCGCGCAAGGGTCGGATTTATTTGCCAGTCAATGAGTTGCAACAATACAAAGTCACCGCCGCCGACATTCTGAATGCGCGCCACAGCCCTGAATTTGAAGCTCTCATGCAATTCCAGTACGAACGGGCGCAGCAACTCTATGACGACGCCTTTGCCCTGCTGCCTGCGGAAGATCGTAAAGCGCAGCGCACCGGTCTGATTATGGCCGCCATTTATCGCGCCTTGCTGGTAGAAATTAAAGACGACCACTTTAAAGTGTTGACACAGCGCATCTCGCTGACACCCATCCGCAAACTCTGGCTAGCCTGGAAAACTTACATCCGTGGCTAAGCTCGAGATCAATCGCAAACAAAATCTACGAATTGCTCGACACGTCGCCGTAATCGGTGCTGGCTGGGCAGGCTGCGCAGCAGCCACTGAGCTTGCCAGCCAAGGCGCGATAGTGAGCTTGTTTGAAGCGGCACGCACCTTGGGTGGCCGGGCGCGGCGGGTGGATTTGCATGGACATGCGCTGGATAACGGCCAGCATATTTTGCTAGGTGCTTACAGCGCCAGCCTGGCGATCATGCGCAAAGTCGGGATTAATCTGGACGCGGCGCTTTTGCGCTTGCCCTTGCAGATGGTTTATCCAAACTACACCGATGGCATGCAATTTATCGCGCCCAAACTGCCCGCGCCTTTGCATTTGCTGCTGGCGCTATTCCGCGCTAAAGGTCTGGATAAACAAGATAAACTCGCGCTGGCCAGATTCTCAACGACAGCGCGCTGGATGGGATGGCAGCTGAATCAAGATTGCCGCGTGACCGAGCTGCTGGAGCGCTTTGATCAGACTGACCGGCTATGCCAGCTAATGTGGAATCCCTTGTGTATTGCTGCCTTAAATACACCGCCAGAACGCGCCTCGGCACAAGTATTTTTAAATGTTTTACGCGATAGTCTGGGAGCAAAACGAGCGGCATCCGACATGCTGCTGCCCAAACTAGACTTGTCCGCCCTCTTCCCTGAACAAGCCAGACAATGGATTGAAGCGGCGGGTGGCAATGTGCACTTAGGCACCACCGTGAAGCACATCACGCCCACCGCACAGCACGGCTGGCAATTAGATTTTACAAGTGCGGATACCAGCCATCAGCAAGAGTTTGATGCACTAATCGTAGCGACGAATCCTGAGCAAGCGACGCGTCTTTTAGGTAGTAACCTGAAAGCAGAAACTACCCGCCAGCTTTCTGGTTTTGGCTATGAGGCTATCACCACTTGTTATCTTCAATACGACACCACACTGCAACTGCCGCGTGCTTTTTTTGCCCTACTAGACCAGGCAGAGCTGCAGCACTGGGGACAGTTTGTCTTTGATCGCGGCCAGTTACATCCATCACAAGCCGGTTTATTAGCAGTAGTCGTCAGCGCGTCTGAACAGGCGATTGCCCTGGGCAATTCGGCCTTAGCGACCGCTATTGCTCAACAACTGGCACAGGTATTCCAACTACCGCAGCTCACAAACCCACTATGGCATCAAATTATTTCAGAAAAACGCGCCACGTTTTCTTGCACACCCGCATTAGACAGGCCGGATAATAATCTTGGCCTGAGCAACTGTTTTATCGCTGGCGATTACACCAAGGGCGATTATCCGGCGACGCTGGAGGCCGCGGTACGCAGCGGTGTTGCAGCGGCGAAGTTGTGTTTGCAAGCGAAGTCTTAAGCCGATATAAAGACAGCACCATAAAATATACTCCCAACAAGTATATTTAAGTTGTCCATAGAATCCTTGGACAATAAGGCATATTTCATAAAAAATTGGGGGAGTATATGGAAATTGATATTCTCACAGACATCCCAAGCATGGCGCACTCGTTATGAGAATGATCGATATTCCATGATCTTTTACCCTAGTCTTTTACATAACTATCGACATCCCGTATTTTATTCAATGCCTCTTCTATCCTGTCGACGGGTATTAAGGTCAAACCTTCAATCGGCTGCTTGGGCGCATTGGATTTGGGGATCATCGCAATCGAGAATCCGAGCTTGGCGGCCTCGCGTAGACGCTCTTGTCCGCGCGGTGCGGGGCGAATTTCTCCTGCTAAGCCAACTTCGCCAAACACGACTAAACCTCGCGGCAATGGCTTGTTACGCATCGAGGAATTGACTGCCAGCAAAACCGCCAGATCGGCAGCAGGTTCGGTAATTTTGACGCCGCCAACCGCATTGATAAAGACATCCTGATCAAACACGGCAACACCCGCGTGCCGGTGCAAGACGGCCAGCAACATTGCCAGCCGGTTTTGCTCCAGGCCGACTGACAAACGTTTGGCATTGGGCGCGTGAGAACTATCGACCAAGGCCTGTATCTCAACGAGCAAAGGACGTGTACCTTCTTGCGTCACCATCACGCAAGAACCGGCAACCTGCGTGTCGTGCTGCGACAAAAACAGAGCAGATGGGTTGGAAACACCTTTCAAGCCACGTTCGGTCATAGCAAAAACCCCCAGCTCATTGACCGCACCGAAGCGGTTTTTGATCGCGCGCACCAGACGAAAGCTGGAATGGGTATCGCCTTCAAAGTACAGTACGGTGTCCACAATATGCTCCAGCACACGTGGTCCCGCCAGTGCACCCTCTTTAGTAACATGGCCGACCAGAATCATCGTGATATCCATGGTCTTGGCAATCCGCGTCAGTTGCGCTGCGCATTCTCTGACCTGCGCTACCGATCCTGGTGCCGAGCTTAAAGCATCCGAATACATGGTTTGAATTGAGTCAATCACTACCACTTGCGGTTTGTGGTCTGCCAGCGTATTGAGGATTTTCTCTAGCTGAATCTCGGCCTGCAATTTTAAGTCGCTGGCATCGACCGCCAGACGTTTTGCACGCAGGGCGATCTGGGAGCCGGATTCCTCACCGCTGACATACAGCACTTTTTTGACCTTAGATAAATTGGCCAGCGCCTGTAACAGCAAGGTCGATTTACCAATCCCCGGATCGCCACCGATCAGCACTACTCCGCCAGCAACCAGACCACCGCCCAGCACCCGGTCAAACTCATCAATACCGGTACCAAAACGCGGAATTTCTTCTGCATCGATTTCAGACAGATTCAGCACAGGCGCAGTCTGCGCCAGACTTTGTGGTTTGGCAGAATAGCGATTGATGCTGGTTTCGATAATGGTTTCTACCAAGGTATTCCATTGCTGGCAGGACGGACATTGCCCCGCCCATTTATTGACGATGCCACCGCATTCGGTACAGGTGTAATTGGTTTTTGGTTTGGCCATGGTCTAACAAATAAATTCATCAAAAAACGTGGATGTCGACTTTAACAATAAGCTTCAAAAATAAACTTTAAAAAATACGCTTTAACTACAGCGACAATACAATCTAAATTTGGTGCGTCGCAACAATAAATCTGCTTGCCAATAAATTGCCAATCAATCGCAAACTAAACTTACCAAAGCTAGTTTGGCATATTGACAAAACTACTGATAGTTTAACCAGTATTGTAAAACTTGCCCCATGTAAATCACAAATATTCTTGGTTTTTCATGGTATAAAGCGAGTCGGTGACATTACGTAACAGGCATATAAAAAGAATGAAACGCGGTTTTTATACGATCATGGCGGCGCAGTTTTTTTCGTCGCTCGCAGATAACGCTTTATTAATTGCAGCCATCGCTTTGTTGGTGTCCATGGAGTCGCCCGAATGGATGCCTCCCTTCCTGAAACTATTCTTTGTCTTGTCGTATGTGCTGTTGGCACCTTTTGTCGGCGCTTTTGCAGATTCGCTCCCCAAAGGCAAAGTCATGTTCTTTACCAACCTGATCAAAGTATTTGGTTGCGGCTTAATGTATTGCCGAGTCCATCCTCTACTGGCTTATGCAGTCGTCGGGTTTGGCGCAGCAGCTTACTCCCCAGCTAAATACGGCATCTTGACCGAATTATTACCCCCAGAGAAATTAGTTGCCGCCAATGGCTGGATTGAAGGCTTAACTGTATCCTCTATCATCCTTGGCACGGTATTAGGTGGTGCGCTAGTCAATCCGCACAATGCTGCGATGTTACTGAACTTAGATTTCCCCTTCATCGATTTCAATATTTCTACAGCGACGCAAGCGGCGATTTGTGTGATTACCGCCTGCTATGCTCTGGCCGCTTTATTCAATTTACGGATACCTGATACCGGTGTCTGTTACGTACATCAAGAACGCAACCCAGCAAAATTGGTAGAAGATTTTGCTAATTGCTTCGTCAATTTATGGAAAGATAAATTGGGTCAAATTTCTTTAGCCATCACGACTTTATTTTGGGGTGCCGGTGCGACTCTGCAATTTATCGTTTTGAAATGGGCGCAAAGTGCGTTGAAAATGCCATTAGACAAAGCCGCAGCATTACAAGGCGTAGTCGCAGTCGGGATTGCATTGGGCGCAGTAGCAGCAGCGCGATTTGTTCCGTTGAAAAAATCATTGACGGTAATGCCATTAGGTATTGCGATGGGCTTGACGGTAATGAGCATGACCTTAGTCACCAATGTGTGGGTGGCTTATCCGTTGCTCATCGTAATTGGCGCACTGGCCGGTTACTTTGTGGTTCCGATGAATGCTTTATTGCAGCATCGCGGACATGTGTTGATGAGCGCAGGACATTCCATCGCGGTACAAAACTTTAATGAGAACCTCTCCGTACTGACTATGCTAGGACTATATGCCCTGCTGATTTCTCTCAACGTCAGTATTTATTTTGTGATCATCCTGTTTGGTCTGTTTATGGCCAGCACGATGTATTTAGTGATGCGCAAACATCAGTTGAACCAACTGGAATTTGATTCAGTTGCTTTGATTGGTGAGCATAAGCACCCTTGTCAGCCAACGCCTTAAAAAATCCCATTTTTCAAGATAGATATTGTCAAGCACAAGTAACGCTAATCACTTAAATGTGATCACTTATATCTTTCCTGCGCAAGATCTAACCACTGCTCCGGTACCACCATGCCGCGATGCGTTTCCTGCATCAGATCGCCGTTTTCACGCATGATTGCCAACATCACCGGCGTGTTTTGCAATTGAAAACGGCGCTGTATTTCATCCATTAACATTGCCTGATTCAGCACCTGCTCTGGCTTGGTTTGCGCTGGTGCCAGCCATGACATACGCTCCAAAATCACGCCATGCTCTATCGCCATAGCCGCCATATCTTGTAGCGTCCACCAATAACCACGGCAGTGCTCAGGCGCGATCTCTGGCGGCGCATTAGCAGAGGCAATCGGTTGACGATAGAATAACCAGCCCTTCATCAATGCCTGCGTGCTAATCACGGCTCGCTGCAATAAAGCTTGCGCAGCAGCGTGGTGAGATAACAGCAATTGTTGATTAAAAAGTTTGTCCGCTTTTTTGGCAAAGGTATCAAGCTGATTGGGGCCAATATAGTCGTCTAGTGCAAACTTGCTACGGGTCTGATCCAGATCACCGACGAACAAATACATCTTGGTGGCCAGCTCCCAATGAACGAATCCCCGGGCGTCATTTAATAAAAAATCAAACTCACCCAATGTCACTTGCTTAGCACCTTGTACTTGCAGATTTTGGGCAAAGAGTAAATTTTGTAGCCCAGACAAACTTTGATGATTCAGAAAAAATGCCAGTAAGTTTTCAGCATAATGTCCTAGCCTGCGATGCTTGTGTACCGCCAAAGCGTCATGCAAAACCTGGGGATATTGATCAAGCTGGTTAATCCAGCTTAATAATTGTTGTGGATTAGGCAGCGCAATGCGGGCAATCTGTCCATGCCAGCGGGATGCGCTGATTGAACCTGTTGGATCGGTTGAATCTGGTGTTGCGTATTCAGCGGTATCGCTCGCCAGCAAGTTGGGCGAGGTCAGCATCCATACCAGCGCGCGCACATGCGGGTCTTGCAGATGCTGCCATTGTTGATGAAACTGTTTCTGGTAGGTTTGCATCCAAGCTCAGTTTCAAAAAACTCAGTTCCAAAAAATTAATAGCATTAAGTCGATGCCAACATAGTCGACGATGCCGCCGCAGAGGTCTGTGCGATTGCCTGTAGCGCCAGACAAAGGTCTTCCCAGGTTTTACTTTTCTCAGTTGGCTTACGTAGTAAATACGCTGGATGATAAGTCACGACTAAAGGTAAATCCTGATAATGATGAATCGAGCCACGCAACTTTCCGACGGGAGTTTCAGGATTTAAATCCAGCAAGGAAATCGCTGCCGTCTTACCCAGCGCAATGATAATTTCTGGCTGTATCAATGCGATTTGGCGCTTTAAATACGGCAAGCAGGCAGCGACTTCTTCAGGTGCGGGCGCTCGGTCCTTGCCCTGGGCATCGGTCGGACGACACTTGACGATATTGGCGATATAAGTATCGGCGCCACGTTGCATACCCAAAGCGCGCAGGATGTTGTCTAGTAGCTGCCCAGCGGGTCCGACAAAAGGTAGCCCTTGTAAATTCTCGTTATAGCCTGGCCCTTCACCAACAAACAACCACTTCGCATGTTGATCACCGACACCGAACACCGTCTTGGCGCGACCTTCGCACAAATGACAGGCGCGGCAGTTAGAAACTCTGGCTTCTAATGCACCCCAATCAAGTTCGGCAGTAGGCGTTGATGGGTTGACTGAGATTGCTGTTAATGACCGGTGTGCTTGATCTGGGGATTGCTCAGACGATAGATCAGACTCGCGACCAGCGCGGGCAATGATTTCCGGCGATATGATGGCACCTGCCTGCGCAGCGTCAATGCCAGAATGGGCATCAGCATCGACGTTAGTTTCACGCAATTTCCAGACAGGTCCGATACCCAGCTCTGCCAGCATTGCATCGTGTTGCTTTGGATTGTTATGTTCTGGGGTGTTCATGATGGCTCAGTTGACGGCTCAGTTGACGACTTAGTTGATAGCTAATTAGATAAGATTGAATAAAGTTGAAACGAGTCTAATTTATGATAAAAATAGCAGCGGCGTTTGGGATATTGCGAAATCCTGCCCCCAAATTAAATATACTCCCCATTATTTTTACCAAAAATGCCTTATTGTCGAATGATTCTATGGACAACTTAAATATACTCACCATCAGTATCATAATTCACTACAATTTAAAATAACGAGATTTACAACTCTATTCGCATCACAATCGCATCTTCACGCAGATTGTCGTGGGCGGGATAGTAGGCTTTGCGACGACCGATTTCTTTAAAGCCATACCGCTGATACACCTCAATCGCGCGCTGATTACTGATCCGCACTTCTAGCAAAATCGCCAGACACTGCTTCTCCCGTGCCATTGCTACCATATTGTCCAACATCAAACGAGCATAACCCAAACCCTGATGCTCGGCACTTACGGCAAGATTTAGCAAATGCATCTCATCGACGACAGGCATTAATAAAAAATAGCCGATCAGTTTTTCCGACGGATCACGCAAACCGGTCAAATGATAAGCGCTATACAAAGAATCTAAAAAATTGCCGCGCGACCAGGGATGTGAGTAGACCTGATTTTCTATCGCTAAGACATCATCGATATCCTCAAAACCAAGCCGGCTAAAAATCAAGTTGCCTTGCATTAGCTCGCCGCTTTCAATTGCATGCGCTCTGCGGTAGTCAGTGCGATTTTGTTACGCAAGTACAGCGGCTGCGCTTGCGATGCATCCAGACCGCGTCCCGCAAGGTAATCTGGTAAAGCGAGTTGCGCTATTTGCCTTGCATGCGGCATGCAAGCTATGTGCAGATGTGCCGAAAACGATTCAGCCATGCTGACATTTTCAGGCAGCACAACGCCTTGCCCAAGCGCAAATACCAGCGAGCTACTATCTAATAAGTCGCTATCAACGACAGCCCTGACCTCCTCCGCTTTTGATAAAGTCGGCGCTACTATCACCTGCCATACGCTGTTTAGATAGCGATATTGCGCCCAATACACTTCGCCCATGCGTGCATCAAGTACCGCAATATAATCAACGACATCATTTGATAAGACATGTTGCTGGCGCGCAGATTCTGCCATCGCCTGCAAACTCACGACGGGCAATATCGGCAAGTTGGTGCCAAAAGCCAAGCCTTGCACGATCCCACATGCAGTTCGCACACCAGTAAAAGCCCCGGGACCACAACCAAAAGCAATCGCGTCGCATTGTTTTAGCGACAAACCTGCCTCCAGCAATAAGGATTGTATGGCAGGCAAAATACCTTGGGAATGGGTCTGTACCCCCGTCAGTTCACGACTGATCAGGGTATCGCCGATTAGTAAAGCAGCAGAAGCAAGTTCTGTCGAAGTTTCAATAGCAAGAAGTGTTGTCATGCCCGTATTTTACAGGGCGCGAAGGCAATCCCAAACTCTGATCTTTGAATCCGCATAAATCAAGCGCGCCAAGCCGGAATAACATCAGTTCGGTTAAAATGTCAGGCATGAACTTAGCAACGAACACTGAAGACTTGGCACTCATCAAAAGCCAATTAACGAGCAAACAATGGCTAGTGGCCTGCTTATGCGCAGCCTGGTGCGACACCTGCACAGCTTATCGGATCGCATTCGATCAATTAGCCGAACAATATCCCGATGTCTGTTTCGCCTGGATAGACATAGAAGATCAGGCGCACTTAGTGGACGAAATCGATATTGAAAACTTCCCTACCATCCTGATACAACATCAAGACACAGTGCATTTTTTTGGCACCATGCTGCCAGACACCATGCAATTGCATCGCTTGTTAAAGTCCATCATGGCGTCTCATACTGGTACTCAGCAAGAGGCTGGCAAGATCGCCATGAATACTACCCAGAACGACACAGCCGCTACAAAATCCACCGCACATCAAGGCATACCGATCGGCTGGAGCTTGCGCCAGCTGATTCTTAATGATGCTTGAAGCTGGACTTGTGCGGCATTGATGTCACATTAAGCATTCAACACAACGACGTAGCAAAAAAGGGGAACACCTTATGCTTAAAGGAAAACTTTGTAGCATTCGTTATTTTAATGAAAATGATTTACAACACTATCTTGAAATGGTTTGTAGAGTCGATAACCGCGGAGACCAATTTCCCCACCGCGTAAAGTCGCCGGTCAATATCCGCAAAGAATTCATGGAAAATGGTTTCTCTAAGGATGATTATGAAAGACTACTCATCGTCGGGAAGAACAATATTGTCGAAGGCGAAATTGTGCACTTTACTATACGCACACCGTATACCCGTGAAATTGGTTATTGGCTTTTTGATGAAAATTCTCGTGGTCAAGGCTACGTCAGCGAATCAGTTCAACTATTATCAGACTACCTTTTTCGTTCACGCCCGATTAATCGCTTAGAGATCATCGCTTCAATTGAAAATAAAGGTTCCAAGCGAGTAGCGGAAAAAGCCGGATTTCGATATGAAGGTACATTACGTCAGTATCTTTTTATGGGTGGAAAGTACCATGATAGTTGTGTGTGTTCTTTGCTGAGAGACGATTGGACATATTAATTTGAAGCTCCTATTTTAATCAGAGCAGATCATGGCGAAAAATAATTCTGCAATCCGAACCTACTTTAGAACAGCGTTCCGTTGGCAACGCGGTCGTCAAATGTCTGGATACGACAAAATGTTGCTTCTACAAAGTTTGTGGCCACTGCCTTTAGATATGTATATCTTACGATTTACTGAAGGAGCAGAGATAGCACCTCATGTCGATGCTGTCTCATCCGGAGAACACTACCGACTTAATATTGTCGTCAAGCGCGCTTTATCGGGAGGCGAATTTGTCTGCGCCTCGCCCATCTTTGAATCTGCCCGCATCAAGTACTTTAGACCCGATGCATGCGAGCACAGCGTTACTCGCGTAAATAAAGGGTCACGCTATGTACTAAGCATAGGTTGGGTGCGGCATCGTTAGCAGTATTGAAAACCGGTGGGACGCTCGATTAGTTTCACAGGCCGAACAACAATCACTTAGCATATTTCAATATACTCACTCCACATTTTCATAAAAATGAATTAGCGACCATAATTTGGCGTGATATCCATTTTGAGACGTCTGCAATGAGCAACAAAAAATGCTTAATAAGCCTGCAATGTGGGTCTGAACAGAATTTCGTTGATGTCTACGTCCTCGGGTTGACTAAGCGCGAATGCGACAAACGCCTTTGATATTGACGTCGATCGTCCAACCCCAGTCATCGATCATCAGATTTTCTAGTAACGGTTGCGGCATTAATCCGACATTGTTAATGATCACGTCGATGCGTCCATACATTTGCGCAACCTCCTCGACTATCTGTTTTACCTGATCACGCTGAGTGACGTGGGGTTCCAGTGCAAGTGCTTGCCCACCCTTGCGTGCGAGTTGATCTATCAGGGTATTAATGCGTTCAACCCGTCGCGCACCAAGTACAACTTTTGCGCCAAGCGCACTAAGATGAATAGCGCTCGCTTCACCCAGACCGCTGCTGACACCCATAATGACGACAACTTTACTATCGATGTTATTGCTCATGAATGACTCCTGTCTGGTGATAAATTCGTCATTCAAATAGAGGAACGACGAGCTTGAAAACTGCCTTAAATCCTTCAGCATCGATTTATACAATCACGTAAAAAAAATAAGAAAATCTTTCCTTTTCTGAGCACAAAATAAATTTTTCTCTGTGCTCTATGTCGTCTAAATGTTACTGCAGCAGATATCACCAGTCACAATCTGCTAAGTAATTCCATACGTATATAAAAAATCTCTTTTGCTATATGAATATGGGATTTGTGAAAAATCCTTATTGCTTCGCATAATCGTGTGGCGATATGTGCCGGAGTTTATGGACTCTGCGGGTGTTGCAGATTCAACTGCGGATTTGCATTTCACGTCTTACATAGAATAAGACGGTGCTCATACGTGGTTTACATAGGAGACAAAAAAATGAATGACTATCTGAGCTTCATCGGTCGTTGCATGGCGATCGTCAGTGTTGCGTTGGTATATGCGGTTGCATCACCCGCGCAGGCCGCGCCGAAGACCATACAGAACGACGTATTTTGGAAGGATACAAGCAAGAATCCCATCTATTCTCAAGGCGGTGGCATTCTTAAAGTAGGAAACACATATTACTGGTATGGGGTCAAGTACAACGGCGCGGTGACTTATGCTGCCAACCCTGTCGCCAAGAACTCTGACATCAGCTTCAATGCGATTACCGCTTATTCTTCGACCGATCTGGCGACCTGGAAATTCGAAGGCAATATGATGAGTGCCGGTGCGGCGGGCAGCGTGCTCGATCCGTCCAACTGGATCGGCCGTATGGGCGTCGTTTATAACAGTAATACCAAAAAATATGTGTTGATTACCCAGTACTACAGCACGGCAACCGGCAATGCAGTGTTGTTTGCAACCAGCGACTCACCTGCCGGGCCCTTCATCTATCATCATGTGCAGACACAGATCACCAATGTTGGTTCAACCGGTACAGGTGATCAGACCGTGTTTACTGACGATACTGGTTTGTCCTATCTGATTTTCAGTAACGCGGGTGGACGCGCTAATGCTTATGTAGCCGCTTTGCGTGCTTCCGATTCGCTCAATATCGAGCCAGCTTCTCTAATTTCGACCAGTACCTCGGGAGGGCGCGAAGGCAATGCCATGTTCAAATACAACGGTACCTATTATTTCTGCTCGTCAGATTTACATGGATGGAACGCTTCGCATACTTATTATCTCAAGGCTAATTCAATACTGGGACCATACACGGCAGAGGCTGTGATGGGTGGAACAGATGCCGACTTCTCGCATGTGACTCAAACCGGTTTCTTTATTCCAGTTAATGGTAGCTCCGGTACGACAATCCTGTTTGCAGGTGATCGCTGGAGCGACTTCGCCGGTAACGGGCTGGGCTACAATCAATGGATGCCAATATCGTTTAGCGGGACGACACCGACGCTCAACTCCGTCAGTCAGTTTAATCTGGATGCGGCAACTGGCGCCTGGACAGTGGGTGCGGGCAATAACTATATTCTCAACCCCAGCTTTGAGGCCGACAGGGTCGCGCAGAACGATTTGGCTGGCTGGTCGACCTGGACTAATCTGACAGGCGGCGCAAATCCGAACGCCAATGTACTCGGTGGACATACTGGACGCTGGTCGATGAAGCTAAGCTACACGACAGCTTATAGCTCCAGCCGCTATCAGAGTCTGACTGGCCTGCCGAATGGAACCTATACTCTGAAAGCCTGGGTCATGAGCAGCGGTGGACAAAGTATCGCTCAGATCTATGTCAAAAATTTTGGCGGATCAGAGCTGAACGTGGGATTCAACACAGCGATTTCCAACTGGCAGCAAGTGACAATACCGAACATCGTCGTTAGCAACGGAAAGATCGACTTGGGACTCTATACGGTTGCCAGCGCGAATAATTGGGTGATCGCTGATGACTTCAGTCTGATAAAAAACTGAGCGCTGTACGATAAGGATTTGAACTTACTCGCTTAATGCGCAATGATCATTCTGGATAAAGCATCCCGGATGATCATTTAGCATTAGTGAGCAAATATATCGCGTTCATATGACGTTGCTGACGTTGCTGACGGAGCGATGCATAATGCATATCGCTGCAATCCTGATGATGTAAATTGAATTGACAATGACATGATGAATTTATTTTGTTTGAGCAAAAATCTTGTAGTAACGATCGTATTCCTGGCGATTTTATCGCCGGCTCATGCGACTACCAGAGTATCCGGTAGCGATAAAAATTTACAATACACGGGGCGGATTGATTTCAGCAATGTCTATGCACCAAGCCTGTCTTGGCCAGGCTCCAGCGTTGTTGGAAACTTTACCGGCCAATATTTATCAGTCACTTTGGTCGATCAATTTGGAGGAAATTACTTCAATGTCTTCATCGATCACGACTTAAACCACCCGATGATATTAAAAGCAGAAACAGGTGAAAAAACCTATCTAATTGCTGACAATCTGGCGCCAGGAAAACACAGCTTTTTGCTGACAAAACGCACTGAGGGTGAGGATGGCGCGACTGCAATCAAAGAATTTATATTAGCGGATGGTGCAGAATTGTTACCGCCACCGGTCAGACCAAAACGGAAGATTGAATTTTTTGGCGACTCGATCACCAGTGGAATGGGCAATGAATCCCCCGATGGCGCCCCAGATAATCTGGCGAAAGATAAAAATAATTTTATGGCATATAGCGCAATCACAGCGCGCACTCTCAATGCAGAAATGCATATCACGTCGCAAAGCGGTATAGGCGTGATGGTGAGTTGGTTTCCATTTGTCATGCCGCAGTTCTACGATCAGTTAAACGCGTATGGCCGCAACGATACTAAATGGGATTTTTCAAGCTGGACGCCTGATGTGGTTGTGATCAATTTATTCCAGAATGATCGTTGGTTAATTGAGATAGAGCATCGCTTAAACCCTGAACCTTCGGATGAGCAGCGCACCCAGGCCTATGTCGACTTTGTAAAAACTATTCGTAGCAAATATCGTGACGCGTATATTGTGTGCGCCTTAGGCAGCATGGATGCGACCAAGGAAGGATCGAAGTGGCCAGGCTATATTACTGCGGCAGTGACGCGAATTAAGAACGAAAATAACAAGGAAAAAATAGACACTATTTTCTTTCCATACACCGGTTATGACGCGCATCCACGAGTAAAGCAACATCAAACTAATGCCGCTTTGCTAAGCACTTTGATCAAACAAAAAATGAAATGGTGAGCTCGGCTTTTAAGTGTTTAATTAAGTGTTTAAACGTGTTGGGTATTTAAATTGCTTGCATGCCTTAAATGGATAAATCGCGGAACTGATTTGGACAGGGCCAGGCAACACGGTATTCAAGCATTGAGTGAACAAATGGGTCACAAAATCCTTAGGACAAAAGAAAAAAGGGACTAGATTTGCATCTAGTCCCTTGAATCTGGTGCGGCTGGCAGGAATCGAACCCACGACCCCTTGGTTCGTAGCCAAGTACTCTATCCAGCTGAGCTACAGCCGCGAAGATCGACACTATAGCATAGCAATTGAGAAATACAAAGCTAAGCGGTGGCAAAAATCCTCTACATTGCAGTAATAATGGCTAGCATCACCAAAATTAAGTATCAAAAACTAATTTAAAGCAGGACTTACTACATTTCCAAATGAATAAAATACTATGCTAATTATTCAATGATTTATTGCGCTGTTTTGTTTAGCCTGCTTCCATCTTGATCGCCTTTACGCAAAAACATAATCCTCTCTGCGCTACTTGGATGACTGGATAAGTAAGGATTACTTGCACTATGATTTTTTTCTAAATCGGCAAATAAATCTGCTAGCGCATTGGAGCTGATACCATTTTTTTCCAACATCGCCAAGGCATAAGCATCCGCTTCGCGCTCGGCATCGCGGGAATATTTTAAATCTAATAGCAAAGGCGGCAAGCTGGCAACAGCGGTAGAAACATCGCCAAACAAGGCGACGGCAACGGCGGCAACGGCTGAGCTTTGTATCACCCGGCGGCTTAAGTGACGTTCGTGCAAATGCCCCAGTTCATGCGCTAGTACGCCCATGATTGCATCATCGTTATGAGATAAATTAACTAGCTCATCGGTCAAAATAATTTCGCCCGATGGCAAGGCCAGTGCGTTGGGACCAATTTTACTTTTGCGAAATAATAGTCGATAAGCTGGACTATCGTCTTCAACTGGACGCAGGCGAGCAAAGCGTGTACTCAGTTCATTTTGTCTTTCCACAGAAAGCTTCGTAGGACTAAAAAAATGCTCATCTAAAAATGTCAGCGCACCATCGCCTAAAGCCCGCTCTACTTTTTCTGGCAGAGCAAAAGCGACTATTTTTGCAGCTGCAGGCAAGGCATAAACATACAGCAAGCTAATCAACACCACCGTACTGACAACAGCAATCAAGGTCGCACGCCAGCTTTGTTGCATGCGTACGATCAGGCTGTCACTATGCCCGGTGGCTGACAATAAATTAGCTAAGGCTGCCAGCATTTCTGGATCGCTTACTTCGAGGTAAGCACCATCAGGGAAGGTAACTTTACGCACCTTATTGGAGGTGCGCTCTGAGACACGCAATTGATCAAGGGAGCACTCTAGTTGTACATCGCCAGTCAACTGCGCAATCTGCCCGACCACATCTAAATAGACGTGGTGGGCACGCGATGTTTTGCCATCAAAATAATTTGCTGCAACAGGCATCATAAAGATAAATCAAAGTCCAATAAATCCGCCATACCTTCACCGGTAGCAGAAACCTGCGCTGCTTCGTCGGCTACAAATTGGTCTAAACCATCACCAATTTCAATCGAGATAGATTCCAGACGGTAACGCATCATACGTATTTGAGCGAAGGGAATAAACAAACCCAAGGTACAAACAATAGCGAGCAAATTCGTGAGATAAATGAAAGTGACACGTCCCCACTTCATATGACTATACATTTGTCGATTGCCAAGCTTAGTGTGATTCCAGATCAGATTCTGTATCAAGCTTAAAAACAAGGGAACAATCGCGAACAACCAAAAATAAAGTGAAAATACCAACCCAATCAGACCAACTATTAGATGTGGCGCAAACTGCCCTGCCTGTTTAGCTGCAATTACCGCCGCGATTGGTGCCGAAAATGCTAGACATATCACGATAATACCCGCAATAAAAATAGAAAATCCGATTAAATAATTCAGATAAAAGCGCGATATTTTTGCATCGAAAGAAAAATGCGTTGTACCAAAACGGCTCTCATTATGCTGGAACTGCTTAATCCGTTGATGCACCAAAGGTACCAGGGTGTACAAGCTGATCAAGGCAAAAAATGGCCACATTAAATAATTGATATAAGCCTGTTTGGCGGTACCACGAAAACCAAAACGCACACCGCGGAAACTGGAGTTGTACAGTTTAAATTGCAGACTTTTCCAGAGCAACCAAGGCATCACTGCACTTAGCGCAATCAACATCAAAAAGCCGAAACCGGTAGAAAACTTAAAAGCAAAGTGATACAGCGTTACAAAAACAAACGCCACAATACGACCTTTTAAAATCGCAATCGGATTACCGTGATATTCAAAACTAGCCCCTGCAAGCTGGGTACTCGAATAAAAATAATGATTTCTTCTTACCTTAGCCCAGGCTGAATAAATGCCCAAGGTGACGATGGTCAGTAAAAGATTGACGATCCAGATACGAAAATATTCGCCGCCTGTTCCGGTAAAACTTAAAGAGACTTTTGAGGAATCCGTATTGGTTTGCATCATGCCACCTCGTTTGCCAGGTTAATCATTGCGACGTTGTTATCATAATTATTGATGGCAGTCGTCTCAAAACAGACGCCCAGAAACCTGTCACAAGAGTGATCGAATAGATTCTGCATGGATTAAAACCTTAAGTGGAGGTGAAATGAAGTTCGCTTTTGTTTGGATGGGGCGACTACTTAGACATCAAGCTTTTTTATGGTCTTTTGTCAGGCGCATCGTTTGTATTGCCTAACAATAAGCTTGCTATTTAATTATGCCATAGGCGCACACAGTAAAAGAGACTCAGAGCAACAAAAACCTTGCAAACTCGTCAATATTGTAGTTATGTTGCATATTTAGCACATCTTCGCCAAGTCAGTCGCTTTCTCCGCGGTGGTCGTTTTATTGTTCTATTTGATGGCTGACATCGACTGAATAGCGTATTCACTCACTTTGAAATAAGTAAAAATGAGGGGGTATATGCCAAATACATCCTTTACGTCCAATGATTTATTGGACATAAAAATATACTGCAATGAGTATATTTTTATGTAATTTAATTCACACGGATAATTCGATAATTAAGTCGGGTAATGAAATGGGTAAATGCCGCGCTCTGATTGAGCACCCGATTACACTAACTCAGTCCTTAAACAAGCTAAGCCTGGAATGATGATGGTTTAAGCATGGCAGCTTAAGTATGGCGGCTTAAGTATGGTGAATCTTGCAGCATGCCGGACAGGTTCCATACAGCGCTAACCGGTGTCTAAGCAATTGAAATCCGTGTGTCTGGGCAACCTGTAATTGGCGCGATTCAATTACATCGTCGGCGAACTCAATCACCGTGCCGCAGTCGAGGCAAATCAGGTGGTCGTGATGACCGCCCTCGCTAATTTCATAAATCGCTTTACCTGATTCAAATACATTGCGCGCCAGAATTCCCGCTGCCTCTAATTGCGATAACACTCTGTAAACGGTTGCTAAGGCGATCATCGCGTTTTGCTCCAGCAAGCGTCGGTACACGTCCTCCGCGCTGAGGTGGCGCTGCTTGCTAGTGCGTATCACCTCTAATATTTTTTGCCTCGGAATGGTACTTTTTAAGCCAAGATTTTTTAAATCCTGATCGCAAGTTCGCTCAACCACCTGTGTCTCTTTATGTTGTAGTGTGGATCGCATCATTCGCCGCCTGTGCCGTCATTCTGGACTTCTGAGATTAGCTGTTCATCTTGGTAGCCAACTGATCGGCTGTGTTTAACTGCTTGATTGGATTGATTAGGCTGACTTTTTAGCTGGATATCCTTAAGGCAGCGTGCCATGCTACTAACGCTGGGTTTCTCAACAAACACGCAGGGTTTGCCTGTTCTTTTGCAATGATCTTTAACTCGCCAGTACGCACCATGGCTGACGCAACCAGTTTGGCAAATAACTAAATCGGCGGCCGCAAGACTAGCGCCGAGTAAAGAGGCATTATCTTCATCACCACCGTCATGATGTAAAAAATGTCCACCAGTACGCTCTATCATTTGTCGGTACATCGGGACGATGTTCGGACGTCCGCCAACACATAATATCGACCGGTTTTGTAGGCCAAGATTTTGTAAATTAGCGGCAGTATTACTCGCTTCATACTGTGCTGAGCGATCAGATAATAAGGTTGCCATATCTGCCTCTGCTTTTTGCTGCAGTTGCTGCAGTTGATGGAGTTGCTGAGCTTGCTCCAATTGGGATTGCTGCCGCTGCATGCTGGCGAGCTGCTTCTCTAAATCATGAATGCGTGCGATTTGCATATCGATATGACGTGCTTGCTCTTGTCTTGCACGTAAATCAGGGAAGCCCGCTTCCAGCTCCTTGACCTGATCTTGCAAACTGGCGATCACCGTATTTTTGCCAATCAAGCTGGCATGCAACTGCACTTGATCGGTTTGCAATTGCTCAATGGCGGCACTTTTGGCGGCGATGATTCGGGTATTGCGCTCTTGATGGGCGGCCAACTCTTTGCTAGCGTGTTCATAATCAGCCTGCATTTCAATAAAACGTCGGCTGCTAACACGATCAGCTGTGCCAACCTGATGTTGCAGCATATGGATTTCTCTTAACACCCGTTCTTCTAAAGAATTATCGCAGCGCGCATGAGTCAGCGTTGCCCACAATACGCCAGCAACATCTGCGCTGTGCTGTCCCTGCGACCACCAGGCAGACAGCGCCTCGCTTGTCTTAATCTGTGATGACTGACGCAAAGCAATCGCGTAACGGCGCTCTAACTCTGCCTGCAAACGCTCCGTCATCGCCGTGCGAAATTTGCAGTCAGCTATCGCACCACAATGTAATTCGTAATCATCAGCAACCGTCTGCCCACCTAATGCCTTATCCACCAGACGACGCAAGACCGTGATGGACAAACAAACCCCGATAACAGGACATAACGCATGATATGGCAACTCCCATAAGCGACGGCGACGCGATCCCTTCGCAGCCAAACGTTGAGAAATCGTATCGATATCAATTGGACTGGAATCAGCGTTTGAAGTTGAGTTGGAATTGAGGTTGGAATTGAGGTTGAAATTCGGGCTGGAGTTCGGGCTAGAATTCAGATTTACTGGCTTATTCGCTTTTTTACCTAGTTCGCACATGAGCTACCCTCCGTTAATGTCTGATGTTATTGCCACCGTCAGTGGCAAGTACCCGAGATTCAGACGATTCAGAATCGTGCAAAGCTGGATCAACATCTAAACGTTTTTGGGCAAAACTCAGCATCTCGGTCAGTTCACGAAAAGCATCTAATTCAAATCTGACCGTCACCGCTCGCAAATTCAAATGCACATGTCCGCACTCGGGACAAGTCGTCACATGACCTACATCGCTGGCAGCGACCAAGGTCTGGCGACATTCTACATAGTTGGTTTTGTGTGACATGAAATAACTCCTCACGGGTAAATGAGAAGTTATTGCATCAATAAATGATAATGATTCGCATTTATATTTTGAGTGGAGCTATGTTTGATTGATTGATCGTCTAAAGATGACATTTATAAAATATCAACTAATCAAAAATGATAACGAGGAAGCAAATTAGAGTTCTAAGAAGAATATCTCCCAAAAACCGCATGAACCCAATCCACCAAAGAAAAAAGGGACTAGATTTGCATCTAGTCCCTTGAATCTGGTGCGGCTGGCAGGAATCGAACCCACGACCCCTTGGTTCGTAGCCAAGTACTCTATCCAGCTGAGCTACAGCCGCGAAAAACGAAAGTATAGCATAGCCAAATTCGCTTGATAAGCCCCCACGCTATTTTTCAAGCGTTTTTGAGGCTCTCAGCAAACTAAAGTAGTTTAAATTTCAACCTGAGAACCGACTTCAATTACGCGATTAGTTGGTACTTGATAATAATCTGCTGCATCACGTGAATTTTTAGACATGATGACGAATAGCCATTCGCGCCACAAGGCCATACCGCTATTCGGTCTTGAAATAATCGTCTGGCGCGCGATGAAGTAAGAAGTTTCCATCCGCTCAAATGTCAGCCCAAATGGTTCACATAAATCCAGCGCTTTGGGGATATCCGGTTCATTTTTAAAACCGTAAAACACATCAATCTGGTAGCAATCATGACCCAGATCAGTCACTTTGACTCTGTCTGAGGCCGGCACCCAAGGAATATCCTCGTTATGCAAAGTTAAAAATATAACCCGTTCGTGCAGAATTTTATTGTGCGACAAGTTGTGCAACAGCGCATGAGGCACGCCGTCGGACTCGCCGCGCAAAAAGATGGCGGTCCCAGCGACCCGCACAGGCGGTGATACGAATAAGGAAGATAGAAACGCCTCCAGCGGAATCGCATGCTTTTTCAGATTGTCAAATACCAGCTCACGACCACGCTTCCAGGTCACCATTACGGTAAACATGATGATGCCCAATACGACAGGGAACCAGCCACCGTGGAAGAATTTCAAGCCATTGGCCGAGAAAAATGCGAGATCAATCGTCGTAAAAAATCCGGTAGCGACAAAGCAAAGAATCGGATTGTATTTCCAGCCGTAACGGATCACGAAGAAAGTTAAGATCGACGTCACCAACATCGTGCCAGTAACAGCAATGCCGTATGCAGACGCCAGATTAGAAGAATTACCAAAACCGACTACCGCTGCCACCACCACCAATAACTGCAACCAGTTGACCGCAGGGATATAAATTTGACCGATCTCTTGCGATGACGTGTGGACGATTTTCATTCTTGGCATAAAACCTAAAGAAATCGCCTGCTTAGTCATGGAGAAAGTACCAGAAATAGTTGCCTGTGATGCGATCACAGTAGCAACAGCAGACAAAGCGACTAAAGGATAAACACTCCAGGCACCCAATTGCTGATAAAACGGATTGCTAACAGCGTCCGGCGTGACGATCAATAATGCGCCCTGCCCTAAATAATTTAGACCCAACGCAGGAAACACCACCATAAACCACGCCATTCTGATTGGCTTGCGGCCAAAGTGTCCCATATCTGCATACAAAGCCTCAGCACCGGTAAATGCCAGCACTACTGCGCCTAGTGCTAAAAATGCTAGCCACCCGTTAGACACTAAAAAACGTACTGCATGCAACGGGCTTAACGCACCCAGAATCATTGGCATTTTGATGATATTAATTACGCCCATCACAGCCAAGGCGACAAACCAAATCACCATAATCGGACCGAACCATTTACCAATACCCGCAGATCCTTTGCTTTGCACCGCATACAGAGCGATCAACACCACCAAAGTAATCGGGACCACATAAGGAGAAAATGCGGGGGTAGCAACCTCTAGCCCCTCAATCGCTGATAGCACAGAGATCGCGGGAGTAATTACACCATCGCCATAAAACAGCGCAGCGCCGAACAAACCAATCACAAAGAGTAAAAAATGCCATCTGGAGGCTTTGCCAACCGATTCCAGCGCCAATGCGGTCAGCGCCATAATCCCACCTTCGCCCCGGTTATCCGCCCGCAAAATCAGGGTGACGTACTTAATCGCAACGATGATGAACAATCCCCACAAGATCAGCGATACCACGCCAAAAATGTTGGCTTCGTTCAGAGGTAGACCGTGTTCTTTTGAAAACACCTCTTTCATCGTGTAAAGAGGGCTGGTGCCAATATCGCCGTAGACAATGCCGACTGCTGCCAGCGTTAGCCCCGCCATTGTGCTTTTTTCGTGTTGATTATTTGATAAATTAGCCAATTGTGTACCTTGTTATTCTTGGTGCGTTGCACAATAGGTGATTCCGTAGCGAAATTCAAGCACCAATTTCAGGAATCAAAACATTATGGGGTTAAGCAACAACAGACCACACTCTGCAAAGTTTCTTTTGAACTGTCAATAAAAACAATACCTATATTCACCACCTCGAAAACCTTGACAACAGAATGAAACAGGCGGTCGAATCCAGAATTCGCATAACTAAAGTTGAAATGATTCGTTTTACTGCGGCGGACACAATGGAATAATTTTGGCATTGACATCTGTAAAGAATGCTATGCCCCACTCATCTCACTCTGCCTTAACATCGGCACCATTAAAGCCAAGCATATTAACTTCGGCACCATTAGCGTCAGCAACATTGCGTGCTGGCGTGCCAAACCATCTTCATGCAAGTTCGCTCTTTGAAGTCTCTGCCGTCACAGCAGAAATCGCAAAAACACTAGCAGCAACTGCCGTCGAGCGCGACCGGGCTGGTGGACATGCAGCTGCAGAAAGAGAATTACTACGCGATAGTGGCTTACTCACTTTATCAATTCCGGCAGAATACGGCGGCTTAGGTGCGCCCTGGCCGCAGATTTTTCAAACCATTCGTGACTTAGCCAAAGTCGATAGCGCGCTGGCGCATGTGTTTGCGTTCCATCATCTGCAACTGGCGGGCGTGCAGCTGTATGGCGATAAAACGCAGCAACGTACTTTTTTCACCAACACGGTCAACAACCGCTGGTTTTGGGGCAATGCCTTAAATCCATTGGATAAACGTGTTGTTGCTCACACGCTTGCTGACACGGCGACTGAAGCAATCATTGAAACTAGCGACGGCGAATACAAAATTAACGGCATTAAAAGTTTTTCCTCTGGTTCGGTCGGATCGGATTTACTCACCATATCGGCATGGCATGAAGCCAGCCAAAGTCCTCTGATTGCAGCGATACCGAGCAATCGTAGCGGCATCCAGATCAATCCCGACTGGGATGCGTTTGGTCAGCGCCAGACTGATAGCGGCAATGTAGTCTTTACCAATGTGATTTTGCACAAGGGAGAGATTTTGCTAGCGCCCGGCACAGCGGCGACAGCACAAGCCAGTGTGCGCTCACAGGTCGCACAATTAATCATGACCAATCTGTATTTGGGCATAGGCTTAGGCGCTTTTGATGAAGCCAGACGATACAGCCGTGATGAAGCACGCCCCTGGTTTGCCTCCGGCGTGCAAAGCACGGTTGATGATCCCTATATTCAGCATCGTTTTGGCAGCCTCTGGTTATTACTGCGCCCTGCAATTGCATTGGCGGATCAGGCAGCGGAGCACCTGCAACGTGTCTGGAATAAAGGAGAAGCAATCACGGTGCAGGATCGTGGTGAGCTGGCGATCAGCGTGGCAGAAGCCAAATGCCTGTCGCATCAAGCCGGACTGGAAGTATCTAGCCAAATGTTTGACATCACTGGTGCACGCTCGACGAGTGCACGTTATGGCTGCGACCGCTTCTGGCGCAACGTCCGTGTACACACATTGCACGACCCTATCGATTACAAACTGCGTGATCTGGGTCGCTATGTTCTCAGCGGCAGTTTGCCAGAGCCTACACCTTACTCGTGATCAGGACGCCCCTCATGTCTCAATTGTCTACACTATTTGATGCGACCAAATTCGCCAAGCTTGCAACAACGGCAAACGGCACGCACGTCAGCAAGCAATCGCTTGAAAAAGACTTCGTGATTCAGCTTGATCAGGTATCAAAATCATTTGCGCTGCCTGCAGGTAAACAGTTTGATGCAGTCAAAGACGTGTCGTTACAAATACATTCTGGCGATATCTTTGGTCTGATTGGAAAAAGTGGCGCAGGCAAATCAACTTTGCTGCGTCTGATCAATTTACTGGAGCGACCAGATAGCGGAACCGTTACAGTCAACCATGTTGATCTGACCGCACTGGATAAATAGGCATTACGGAAAGCGCGTCAGTCCATCGGTATGATCTTCCAGCAATTTAATTTATTGCAGAATGCCAGTGTATTTCAGAACATTGCCCTGCCCTTAAAAATCCATGGCGGACTAAACCGTGCGCAAATCGCAGAGCGTGTACAAGAATGTTTGTCTCTGGTTGATCTGGCAGACAAAGCCAATAGCTATCCATCACAATTATCAGGCGGCCAAAAACAACGTGTAGCGATTGCCCGCGCACTGGCCAGCCGCCCAACAGTCTTGTTATGTGATGAACCCAGCTCTGCCTTAGACGCCGAAACTACGCGTGCATTGTTGGCGACGCTGCGCGATATCAATGCACGCCTCGGCGTCACGATTGTAATCGTCACGCATGAATTGTCGGTTGTCCATGAGTTATGCGAGCACGTCGCGGTGATAGAAAACGGTTCCATCGCGGAGCAATTTGCACTCGCCGATAACATCACACCGCGCAAAACAGCGTTGGGGAAAGAGCTAGTGCATTACGCCAAATTTGCACGAAGTATTCTGGAACAAGAACGTGCTGAAAAGCAGGCGCTATCCCAATTCAATCGCCCTGAACAAATAGAGCAGCAACAAAGGCAAGGATTGCAAGTTCAGCAGCCACGTGAGTTAGCACATGTCTGAGAATATTCTGAATATCTTGCCTGAGCTTTGGATCTCTATCGCGCAAACGTTTTTGATGCTAGGCATTGGCCTGAGCGCGGCGGTACTAATTGGTGGTCCCTTGGGTATTTTGTTATACCTGGTCGGACCGGGGCAATCGCTGGCTAACCGTCCGGTGTTTACGGTACTGGATTGGCTGGTGAGTACGGTGCGGTCTTTTCCCTTCATTATTTTGCTGGTCGCGTTGGTGCCGTTTACCCGTTCGATTGTAGGCTCCTCAATTGGCCCGACTGCGGCGGCAGTGCCATTGTCGATTGCTGCCATTCCTTACTTTGCCCGGTTGGTAGAACAAAGCTTGCGTGAGATTCCGCGCGGTGTGATCGAGGCAGCCCACGCCATTGGCGCATCAGAATTACAAATTATATGGCGCGTTTTGCTGGTGGAATCCAGGTCTGGTCTGGTACTGGGATTTACCGTATTAGCGATCAGCTTTTTGTCTTATTCCGCCGTCGCAGGTGTGGTGGGTGGCGGCGGTATCGGCGATCTGGCGATACGTTATGGCTACTACCGTTTTCAAACCGACGTGATGGTTTTTACCATCGCTATTTTGGTGGTACTGGTACAAATAATTCAGTTTGTCGGCAACACAGTTGCGCGACATATTGATCATCGCTGAGCGCTCTAATTGTCTAGCGCATGCTGATTTCTATGATTCTCTAAGCATATCAAAAATATATACTGGATAGGAGTAATTTTAATTTCCCATATAATCATTGGACAATAGAGCATATTTTATAAAAATGATGGGGAGTATATTGAAAATGAACCAATACCAGCGATTAAATCATCTGAGTTTTGGTGCTCCAGTGGTGTTCCTCATCGTCGCTCCTCATCGTCGTTCATCACGCTGTTGATCGAAAGCACGCAGTATCCTGTTTCTGAATTATTTATTCCCAATATGTTTGCTTCCTAAGAACCTAAAATTTTTATCAAGAGGAATTTCCATGTCACTCTCTTCATCCAATCGCCGTCGCTCTAGTTTGGGCTTATTCGCTAGTGTTGCCATTAGCTCTACGATCACGGTAACGACCATATTTAGTCCACTCGCATTGGCACAAGAAAAAAAAGAAATCGTGATCGGTGCAACTGCGGGGCCCTACTCGGATCAAGTCAAATTAGGTATCAAACCGATCCTAGAGAAAAAAGGATATCAGGTAAAGATTGTCGAATTTAATGACTACATCCAACCTAACTTCGCACTGGCACAGGGCTCACTCGATGCGAATGTTTTTCAGCATATCGTTTATCTGACCAAGTTTTCTACTGAAAATAAATTGGCGCTGACTGAAGTCATCAAAGTACCCACTGCACCGATTGCGATCTACAGTAAAAAACATAAAACGCTGGATGAAGTCAAAGATGGCGCAACCGTGGCGCTGCCAAATGACCCGACTAATCAAGCGCGAGCACTGGTCGTGCTGGAACAATTAAACTGGCTGAAATTGCGCGTAGGCTATGACCCAATACGCGTCTCAGAAAGAGATGTCGCGTCCTATACCAAAAAGATCAAACTAGTCCCGTTAGAGGCAGCGCAACTGCCGCGCTCACTGGATGACACGGACTACTCTTTCATCAACGGTAACTTTGCGATTGCGTCGGGGCTCAAAATCAGTGAGGCTCTCGCATTAGAAAAAACTTCCGCGACTTACCAAAATCTAGTCGCAGTGCGTACTGCCGATAAAGGAAGTAAATGGGTTCAGGATTTAGCGGACGCCTACCGTTCACGTGAATTTCTTGAGATCACTAACAAGCACTTTGCTGGCTTTGTTAAAACAGACTATCAGCAAGCATTGAATCAAAGCCGCTTAAATCAGCAGGCTGTCACTGTGAGTGCGAAATAATCAGTCATGGCAAAGCAGATCCGGTTTAACGCATTTCAAATCAATAGTGTCGGGCACCAGTCGCCAGGTCTCTGGACACATCCACGTGACCAGTCCCATCGTTACACAGATCCAGAGCATTGGATCTGTCTGGCGCAACTGCTAGAGCGTGGCTTATTTGACGGACTATTTTTAGCCGATGTACTTGGTGTCTATGACGTCTATCAATCGAATGCCGACGCAGCATTGCGTGGCGGTGTGCAAATTCCGCTGAATGATCCCTTAGCACTGGTACCGCTGATGGCGCATGCCACTCAGCACCTGGGTTTTGGCGTGACCTGCGCACTGACCTATGAACATCCCTACTCATTTGCTCGCCGCATCTCGACGCTGGATCATTTGAGCAAAGGACGGATTGCGTGGAATATTGTCACCGGCTATCTTGACAGCGCAGCACGAAATCTGGGATTAGAACATCAGATTGGTCACGATGCACGCTACGACATCGCAGAAGAATATATGGAAGTCGTATACAAACTTTGGGAACAAAGTTGGGAAGACGATGCTGTCGTACGCGATAAAGTCAACGGCATATTTACCGATCCAAGCAAAGTTCACGCGATTCATCATCATGGAGAAAACTATCGGGTGCCAGGTTTCCACTTGTGTGAACCTTCGCCCCAGCGCACTCCCTTGTTATTCCAGGCTGGTACATCGGGACGCGGTAAAAATTTTGCAGGCAAACATGCCGAATGCGTTTTCGTCAGCGGACCCAGCAAAGCGGTAGTCAAACATTATGTACAAGACTTGCGCGCTGCCACACTAGCAGCCAGACGCAATGCCGATGACATTTTGATATACGCCCAGGCCTTGATCATCACAGCCGCAAGCGAAGAAGAAGCCCAAGCCAAATATGCCGACTACCGCAGTCATATCGACATTACCGCAGCACTCGCGTTGCTGTCGGGCTGGACTGGTGTGGACTTTAGTAAATATGACCCGGATGCCACAATTGAATATATGGAAAACGATGCCGGCCGATCGGCATTAGCATCATTCAGCCAGGCTGACCCTACACGTCGCTGGACAGTGAGAGAAGCGGCAGAGTTTATCGGCCTTGGCGGACGTGGTCCGGTGTTGATCGGTAGCCCACAGCAAATCGCCGATCAACTGATCGATTGGGTAGAAGAAACCGGGATAGACGGTTTCAATCTGGCGTTTGCTGTATCACATGACAGTATGGCCGACGTGGTTGATTTCATCGTACCCGAGCTCCAAAAACGCGGACGCTATCGTAACCACTATATCGGCGGCACACTGCGCGACCAGTTATTTGGCACAGGAAATCGCTTGCCTGAAAATCATATTGGACGGCAGATCAGAATCCAGTCTCAGGAATCCGCATAAATTACTTTTAAGATCAGGTCGCTTGCATCCTAAAAAACTAGTGTTGAAAAATCCATAAGATAGATTAATCAGTTTTGGACAACAGCCTGATTATGGTCGCCAGATACAGCGGAGATGGATAAATCCGGTTTTGTTCATAGCAGGTATGAGTCAACTTGATGACATGGTCGTTATCACTCTGAATCGCCTTAGCAAATAAATCTGACCAGGCTTGTTCTGGAGATGTTCGGTACAACGAATTGAGTATTAATTCTGCCTCACGCTCGGCAGAAACGAGTGATGGTAGCGAGGGTGCTCCTACCGACACATAGGCGGCACAAAAAGCCACCCACAATTGCGGCAATAAGACGACGACTAAATTCTGCGGCAAACGAGCAAATACAATGCGCGCAGCATGCATCGCCGTGACCATGTGCAGCACAGTAAAATTTTTACTTTTCCAGTAGGCGACGATTGCTAAGCTTGTCATCTCACGCATCATCTCATTCAATAACTGAGACTGATTTTCGATCAGGTAGAGGCCATCAGCAAAGCGCGGATCGGCGACCACCGCTTTCAGACTACCGACAATCGAATCACCCACATACAGATTTGGATTGGCTTTGTACAATAGCGACAACTGGGCCAATGCTTGCTCCGCTGTACCAGCAAACTGCGGCTGATTGTCCTTTATCTTAATGTCCAGATTCGACACCACAAGATGTGCCAGTCCGGCGGCAATTTCTCCAATATGATGCGCATCTAAACCATATGCGAGGCGGATCAAGGCATGGAACGCCGCCGTTGCTGGCGCAAAAGGGATCTGACTTAACACTTCGATCAACACCTCATCAGTACTGCGGGCAGAAATCGCCGTCATAAAATAAGCACGTAAGGGCATGAAGTTATCCACTTGTCCTAGCTGCCGTTGCCAATTATCAGCAGTCACTTTACATTGACTCATTCGCATTGGCAGCGCATAAGTGTTTTGCCACATACTAAAAAACTGTTGTAAACGTTCTGGGCTGGCTCCCATCTTCGCTAACGCGATCAATGCCATAGGACAGTGATTAGTCGTACCTTTTGATGCCAACGCAAAATGAGCACTGGCATCAAGCAGCTGGTCTAAAAGCTCAGATGCGGAGTAATCCCTGACAGATTCTGTTGAACCTTTTTTCATCGCAATGTCCTTAACAATTTTTGATGAAATAAGCATACAAGTTCAAGTACACTTGAAGTCAAGGATAATTTTTGTTAACTATGATGCGTGTATTAAAAGCTGAAACAAAGGGAATTACGGTGAAAAAATCAACCGAGAATCTGATTAGCATTGGTGACTTGGCGAAACGCTCTGGACTCGCAGCTAGTGCATTACGATATTACGAAGAACAAGGATTGATCACCAGCTCACGCAATGCGGGGCAACAAAGACAGTTTCCAAAAGAAGTATTGAGGCGTATCGCTTTTATTCGTGCCGCGCAAACTGCGGGTCTGAGCCTGAGCGAAATCAAATCAGCATTAGCGTCACTGCCCGGACAACGCACACCGACAAAACAAGATTGGGAAAAATTGTCATCCTCATGGCAAACGACACTCCAGCAGCGCATAGATGCCTTAGTTGCGCTACGGGACAAACTCACGTCCTGCATAGGCTGCGGCTGCCTCTCACTGAAATCCTGCTCGCTGTATAACCCAGGCGACGTTGCGGCTCAACGTGGTAACGGCGCGCGTTATTTAAACGGCGATACGGCGATTGAAGTGATGAAAGCGCATCAGCGCTTAATCACGTCATCAATTACATCCAGATCGATAAAATCATCCATTAAATCGACGTAATCAATCGCTATAAAAAAATACCTCAATCATTAATCAAATTATGAATCGTGCAGAAAAAAGCCACCCGCTAAAGCTGGTGGCTTTTCAATTGATCAGGTTTGTTTAAGAAACCAGTATCAATAATTTCAATAATATTAATATTAGAAAGTCTTGCTGATCATTGCAACCAATGATGTTTTACCCATGAATTTTCCATTCACTGGCGATGCATAAGCGATCTTGTCAGCATTCGTACCGATTACGGACAAAGAGCCTGTAACACCGAAAAATTCTTTAGTGACGCCAACTTTCCAATCGGTGTATGTCGCTGCTGAATTGTTTTTGACGTTTTGACGACCTGCGTGCAAATTCAATGTATAGCCATTGGTGATATCAAGGTTCGCACCCAGATCTAGGTAGCCACTGTTTTTACTATCGGCAAAACCGAACAAATTCGTGACTGCGTGTGAGTATTTAATATACGCTGGGCCGTATCCTACTTGACCATAGATTTCAGTCGTATTGGCGTCAACAGGCAAATCGTTAGATGGATAAACGTAAGTCAAAACTCCGATATCGTAAGAAACGTCTTTAGCGATCTCGCCACGTTTGCCGGCATACAAATCCAGCTCAACATCGCCACTACCACCTGCATCTTTAATCCATTTGATCGTAGACGCCCAAGTACCAACATAGAAACCTGTTGGATTGTTAGTGTAATCTGCACCGCCTTGCAACGCTGGTTGCAAACGTGTTTGTGAGATACCACGATAGCGGTAGTCAGATGTCAGTGCTGCATTGAAACTGACCTCATTGTCTGGTTTAGCATCTTCTGCATGAGCAAAAGTGCCTAAAAATAAGCTAGAGAGAGCGCTGACGAGGAGTAGTTTTTTCATGTTATTTCCTAAGATAAAAAAGATAAAGATCAAACTTAAAATTCACTAATGAATTTGCCATAGTACAAATGACAGGCGTGCAAAGTCCTGCCCCTCAGGTTGGCAACCTGAAGGTTTTTTCTGTTTAAAAGTGTTTTAGCTCGGTATCAGTAAGCGATAACCGACTGCTGTCTCCGTTAAGAAGAAGCGTGGCTGGGTTGGATCGTCTTCCAATTTTTGCCGTAAATGTCCCATGTAAATACGCAGGTAATGTCCATCTTCTGAATGAGATGGCCCCCATACTTCACGCAGCAATTGCGGGTTGGTTACCACCCGTCCTGCGTTCGCCACCAACGCGCTGAGCAGACGGTATTCTGTCGGTGTCAGATGCACCATCGTTCCGCCTTTGGTGACCATACGCGCTTGCTGATCGACACGGATATCGCCAAATTGCACGACACCATCTGTGTTAGCGCCAGGCTGACGCTGTCTGCGCAAAGTGGCGCGTACACGTGCCAGCAACTCACCGACACCAAATGGCTTACTTAAAAAATCGTCTGCACCGGCATCCAGCGCCTTGATTTTATCGGCCTCATTAACTCTGGCGGATAACACGATTACCGGCACGCTGGACCATTTACGCAAGTCTTTTAAAAAATCAACGCCGTCGCCATCTGGCAAGCCAAGATCTAACACGATTAAATCGGGCTGGCGGGTTCCGGCGTCAATCAAGCCGCGTTGTAAACTGCCAGCTTCTTCGACTTGCCAGCCCTCTTCTTCTAGGGCGCTGCGTACAAAGCGGCGTATTTGCGGCTCATCCTCGACCAATAAGGCGGTGGGAGTGGTTTCTGTCATCATAATTTTTCTAACTTGTATTTTTAACGCAAATTGTTGACGTCGTTTTAATCAGTTTTAGCTCATTCTATTCAGCCAGTATTTAAACTAGCTAAACCAGCAATTCTGGCTCTGGCAACATGGGCGGCGTTCCTAGCGGGAGAGTGAAGCAGATACATGCCCCACCTTCTTGCGAATGCGCTGCCGCGATGCGCCCGTTATGCGCTTCGATAATGGCGCGACAAATCGCCAGGCCAAGACCAACTCCGGGGGTGGCGGACTCACGTTCGCCACGAGTAAACTTTTCAAAAATCGCTTCTTCGCGCCCTATTGGTAAACCAGGGCCGTTATCATCCACCATCACTCTGACCACGCTGTTATGGGCATCTACTTCGGCACGGATCACAATGAGCGATTGCGGCGGAGAATATTTGGCGGCGTTCTCTAACAAATTACACAAAACCCGCTCAATCAGCACCGCATCAAAATGTAGCAAAGGCAAATCACGCGGTAATTTGGTTTGCACCTGGTATTGCGCCAACGCCGCAGTGCTGGCACGCAGAGAACTACCAACCACCTCTTCCAGCGGTTGCCATTGCAAATTCAATTTCACTTCGCCACTTTGGATTCTTGCCATATCCAGCAAATTGGATACCAGTGCGCTCATCCGTATTGCTTCGTCATGCAACACTTGCGCCATTTGTTGTTGGGCATCAGACAGAGTGGGCTTCGACATCGTCAGTGATTCTGAAATGCCGACCAACGAAGTTAACGGTGTGCGCAAATCATGTGATAAGGCCGCCAATAGAGAATTGCGCAGACGCTCTGACTCCATATGGATCAGTGCATCCTGTGCGACCTCGATGTAATGCACTCGCTCCAGCGCAATCGCGGCCAATGCAGCAAAGGTATCTAACTGTTGACGTTGCTCTGGAATCAAAATCCAGCGCCGGTTGTCAGGCTGTATGACCAGCAAGCCTCTGGTACGCATAGGCGCAACCAGGGGCAAATAGAAAAAGCTACTGGCGGGCAAAGTATCTGTGCCCATGCCTGCTGCCTCAACTTTATCAAATGCCCATTGCGCAATACCTAAATCAAGACCTTCTACCGGCGTTTGCGGCGCTTGTAATTTGCCTGCATCATCCGGCAATAATAAAGTCGCTGTCGCACGGAAAGCACGTTGAATAATCGCCTGAGTGCTTTCAGAAATTTGCTCAGATTGCAGAACACCGGACAGGTCGCGTGCGAACTCATACAGTGCCCTGGCACGCGACTCGCGATGGGCTGAGACTCTGGCTTGATAACGCAATCCCGCAGTCAGATGTCCCGTTATTAGTCCTACTGCCAGCATCACACAAAAGGTAATTAAGTACTGTAAATCGCTAACGGCAAACGTAAATCGCGGCGGAACAAAAAAGAAATCAAAGGTCGCTACCCCGATCACTGTCGCTAGTACAGAAGGACCACGTCCCAAGCGCAATGCGACCAAGACCACCGCCAGCATAAACAGCATGGCGATATTGACCAGATGCAAATGGTCTAATAATGGCGTACATAAAACTGACGTACCGGTGATCGCTAGCAGCGCATATAAATACCGTAACTGCTTACGAAATCCGCGAGCTGATCTGACTGGATCTTCTGCCCTGTCCCAATCGCTACCGGCGGCGTTGAACTGCTCGACGCGTTCTTCTTTTTCGGCGCGTTCGGCGTTTTCATCATGCGATGCGGCACGACCAATTTCGATCAAATCCAGATCAGGAGCTAAACTAGCAATGCGTTTATGAATCGAGGTTTGCGACCAAGAGGTGCCGCGACGCCCCACCACAATTTTAGAAAAATTCAAACTATGCGCATAATCGACTACCGCCGTTGCCACATCTTGGCCTGTCAGTACCGCCGTCTTGGCACCAAGGTCTTGCGCTAGCTTTAAACTTTTTAAAATCCGTTCGCGTTGCGCCGCAGATAGGCGTTGTAATTGCGGCGTCTCTACATAGACCGCATGCCATTCGGCACTGAGCTGGCTGGCTAATCTGGCGGCACTGCGTATTAAGTGGTCAGCACCAAAACCCGGACCTACACAGGCGAGTAAGGCAGCATCTGTTTTCCAGACTTTGCCGATGGATTTTTCTATCCGGTACGCCTGCACGTCTTCTTCTACCCGATCAGCGGTGCGGCGTAAGGCCAGCTCGCGCAGTGCAATCAGATTGCCTTTACGGAAGAAATTTTTTGCGGCGCGCTCTGCCTGCTGCGGTTTGTAGACACGGCCACTTTGCAAACGTGCCAGCAATTCGTCAGCGGGGACATCAACCAGCACGACTTCATCGGCCTCATCAAATACGGTATCGGGTACCGTCTCTGCCACGCGGATACCGGTGATGCCGCCAACGACGTCATTCAAACTATCTAAATGTTGAACATTGACGGTGGTATAGACATCAATCCCTGCATCGAGTAATTCTTCTACGTCTTGCCATCTCTTAGGATGACGCGAACCCGGTGCATTGGAATGCGCCAGTTCGTCCATCAGAATCAACGGTGGTTTGCGTTCCAGCGCCGCATCGAGATCAAATTCGGTCAGCGTCTTGTCGCGGTAATTAATGGCTTTCGGTGGCAGGATTTCTAAACCATCGAGCAGAGCCAGCGTCTCACGGCGGCCATGGGTTTCTACCACACCGATTAATACTGGCTGACCTTCACTCTGCAATTTGTGCGCGGCACTCAACATTGCATAGGTCTTGCCAACACCCGCTGATGCGCCGAAATAAATACGCAACTTGCCACGGGTAGCACGACGCTCTTGTGCCTGCACATGTGCGAGCAAGATGTCGGGGTCGGGACGTTGATCGTGAATATTAGCCATCTAGGTTGTTCTTGAGCTTCTGGTTTGTGCTTCGGGATTCAGCTTATGGAGTCTACTTTTGCAAACGGTCAGATTAATAACTTAAACTAAAAATTAGGGGGGTATATGCCAAAATCACCCTTATTGTCCAGACATTACCTGGACGATTAAAAATACAGGTAGCAGTATATTTAATGACAGAATAATCAAATTACTTCTAAAAATGCTTGATACCACTTACGGCTAGTAACTAATTAACTAATCAACTCATTAATCAACTGATCGAGAAAAAACTAAGCAAGCATCACGTCATTAAGCACTTTTAGAAATACTCTTATTCAAATAGACGGGACACACATGGTGCATCCCGCATATCAATACTCAACTACAGGACTTGCGCAAAATTGTCCCGGCCAGACGTAGCGACGACAGCGATCTCCGGTAAGACTAGTCGCTGCTACGCAGCCGGGGTGATTTTACGTAAATCTACAATGACAGATTACTTCTGATCCAGTGCCAGGTTCAAGGCTAATACGTTGACCCGTGGCTCTCCAAACACACCCATCACCGGGCGTTGTGAGAATTTCTCGATCAATTCCATGACTTGCTCATTGGTCATTTTACGCTCACGAGCAATTCTAGTCGCTTGATACTGTGCCGCGGCGATACTGATTTCTGGATCAAGACCACTAGCTGATGCGGTCACTAAATCGACTGGAATCTTTTGTTTATTCTCTGGATCAGCTGCTTGCAAGGTCGCAATGCGTCCTTTAACCGCATCCATCTGTGCTGGATTAAATGGGCCCAGATTAGAACCGCTCGACGCCGTTGGATTGTTCGGCATCGGCGATGTCGCAGAAGGACGGCTCCAGAAATATTTGTTTGAGCTGAATGCCTGACCGATCAGGCTAGAACCGATCATCTTACCGTCACGCTCAACCAGACTGCCTTCGGCTTGCTTGTTAAACGCCACTTTGCCGATGCCGGTGATTGCGTAGGGATACGCGACACCAACGATCAGACTGAAGCCAACAAACAACACTACGGCAGGACGAAATTGGGAAAATAGAGAATTCATTTTCAATCCTTCATTACACTAAATTAAACAGAGCAAGAATCATGTCGATCAACTTGATGCCTGCGAACGGCAACACGATACCGCCCAGACCGTAGATCAACAGATTACGACGTAACAAACGCGCTGCACCGATTGCACGATACTTCACACCTTTGAGTGCCAGCGGGATCAGGAACACAATGATCAGCGCATTAAAAATCACCGCAGACATAATCGCCGAGGCTGGGCTGGACAAATGCATCACGTCCAACGCTTTCAACTGCGGGTAGGTGGCGACGAAAGCGGCAGGGATAATCGCAAAATATTTCGCTACGTCGTTCG
This sequence comes from Undibacterium sp. GrIS 1.2, assembly GCF_040544435.1. Lineage (NCBI taxonomy): Bacteria > Pseudomonadati > Pseudomonadota > Betaproteobacteria > Burkholderiales > Oxalobacteraceae > Undibacterium > Undibacterium sp. GrIS 1.2. Next base: position 4,368 of record NZ_JBEONP010000029.1, on the reverse strand, counting down.
CAATCGAGAAGGTAGTTAAAGAACCGCGTGTCATCAGCATTTGTTTACCAATTTCTACGATCTCTAACAACTTGGTTGGATTAGAATCCAAATCCACCATGTTGCCCGCTTCTTTCGCTGCTTGGGTACCTGAGTTCATCGCAACGGCGACGTCTGCTTGTGCCAATGCTGGCGCATCATTGGTACCGTCACCAGTCATCGCAACCAGACGGCCTTCGGACTGATAGCTGCGGATCAATTTCAGCTTATCTTCTGGCGTTGCTTCTGCCAAAAAGTCATCTACACCGGCTTCTGCGGCAATCGCAGCTGCAGTCAGCTTATTGTCACCTGTGATCATGATGGTTTTGATACCCATGCGGCGCAGCTCGGCAAAACGCTCCTTGATGCCACCTTTGACGATATCTTTTAACTCAATCGCACCCATGACTTTGCCATCGTCCACTACCACCAGTGGTGTACTACCACGACGAGAAATATCGTCCACTGTTTTGCTGACTTCGGCTGGGAAAGGACGGCCTAAGCTCTCAACAAACTTCTTCACTGAATCAGCCGCACCTTTACGGATGACACGAGTACCGATATCGACACCGCTCATACGAGTTTGCGCAGTGAATTCGATAAATTGCGCATTCAGGCTCGCCATTTCACGTTCACGCAAATTACATTTTTGCTTTGCTAACACTACGATACTGCGACCTTCTGGTGTTTCGTCAGCTAATGATGCGAGTTGTGCTGCATCACCCAATTGAGCAAGGATTACACCTGGCGCAGGGAAAAACTCAGATGCTTGACGATTACCTAAAGTGATCGTACCTGTCTTATCCAACATCAAGACGTCAACGTCACCAGCGGCTTCAACCGCACGACCTGATGTCGCGATAACGTTGGCTTGCATCATGCGGCTCATACCAGCAACACCGATGGCGGATAACAAGCCACCTATCGTGGTTGGGATCAGACATACCAGCAAGGCGATCAAGACCGTAATAGAGATAGGGCTAGATGCAATACCTGCCAATTTCGCCGCTTCTACGCTATATAAAGAGTATGGCAACAGAGTGACGGTAACGAGCAAGAAAATAATCGTCAGTGCTACCAACAAAATCGTCAATGCGATTTCGTTTGGTGTTTTTTGGCGTTTTGCGCCTTCTACCATGGCGATCATACGATCAATAAATGCTTCACCAGGATTCGACGTAACACGCATCACCAACCAGTCTGACAACACGCGAGTACCACCGGTGACAGCAGAGAAATCGCCACCAGATTCACGGATCACCGGTGCGGATTCACCTGTGATCGCACTTTCGTCCACGGTTGCTACGCCTTCGATCACTTCACCGTCGATAGGAATGACATCACCAGTTTCTACCAACAAGACATCGCCTTTACGCAAGTCGCTGGCATTGGCTGGCAACCAGCTTGTGCCGTGTTTTGGTACTGCCAGTTTCTTGGCAATCACTGTTTGCTTTAAAGCGCGTAACGACGCGGCTTGCGCTTTGCTGCGACCTTCCGCCAATGCTTCGGCAAAGTTAGCGAACAAGACGGTGAACCACAGCCAGACTGATATCGCCAGGATAAAACCAGCACTGGCTTCACCTTTACCAAACAAGGCTTGCAGCCACAACAGCGTAGTTAAGATACTGCCGACATACACCACAAACATCACCGGGCTGCGCAATTGCGTCGCTGGATTCAGCTTTTTAAAGGCATCGACAACTGCTGGCCACATCAGTGTGCTATCCATCATGCTGAGTGATTTTGCGCTACGCAGTTTATCTGCGGAGGCATCACCTTGATCAGCTATGGCTTTATTTGTATTTTGAGAATTAACGCTAGACATGAGTTTTTTCCTTAGTGAACTTAATGAGCCGCGAACAATTGCAGATGTTCGACAACCGGTCCAAGCGCCAATGCCGGAACATAATTCAAGACGCTAATCAACACCACCGTACCAACCAGCAACGAGATAAACATCCAGCCATGGGTCGGCATGGTGCCTGCGTTCACTTCCAAACGTTTTTTAGCTGCCAGAGAACCAGCGATCGCCAAGATAGGCACGATCATCGCAAAGCGACCAAACCACATCGCAATCGCCAACATGATGTTGTAGAAAAGTGTGTTGGCAGACAAACCAGCAAACGCACTACCGTTGTTATTTGCAGCGGAGGTAAAGGCATACAGCATCTCAGAGAAACCATGCGCACCAGGATTGGCAATACCAGCTTTGCCTGCATCTGCCATCACTGCAATCGCAGTACCAACCAATACCAATGCTGGCGTCACCAAGATCACGATCGCGGTCATTTTCATTTCATAAGACTGGATTTTTTTGCCCAGATATTCTGGTGTGCGTCCAATCATCAAGCCAGCGATAAACACTGCCAGGATTGCGAAAATCAACATGCCGTACAAACCAGAACCAACACCGCCAAACACTACTTCACCAAACTGCATCAGGACGATAGGTACCAGACCACCGAGTGGCATTAAAGAATCATGCATCGCATTTACAGCACCGCAAGATGCTGCAGTCGTAATTGCTGCAAACAAGGCAGAGGCACTGATACCGAAGCGAGTTTCTTTACCTTCCATATTGCCGCCGGATTGCAGCACACTCGTCACCTGATCAACATTCAAGGCTTGCATTAGCGGATGGATTTGCTGCTCTGCCATCAATACACCGATCGTCATCACGACAAACAAAATTGTCATGGCGCCCAGTACCGCCCAGCCTTGGCGAATATCACCAACCATGCGACCAAAAGCAAAACATAATGCCGCTGGAATCAAGAAAATACTCAACATCTGTGCAAAGTTCGTCAGATAGTTTGGATTCTCATAAGGATGGGCTGAGTTGGCATTGAAGAAGCCGCCACCATTCGTGCCGATCATTTTGATTGATTCTTGCGACGCTACTGGACCCATTGCAATCGTTTGGGTTTTAGTCGTCAAGGTTTCCATTACTGGCGCACCTTGTGCATCTTTTAAAGGCTGACCATCAGCGCCGACTTTGGGCTGGCTGTAAGTGACCGGATCAAGCAAAGTCGCATCTTTGTAACCATCAAAGTTTTGGATCACGCCCTGCCCCATCAGGAACACAGCGAAGATCACAGACAATGGCAATAACAAGTACAAAGTCGTGCGAGTGATATCGACCCAGAAGTTACCGATGGCTTTAACTGAATGATGTGAAAAACCGCGGATCAACGCAAATACAACCGCAATACCAGTCGCGGCGGAAAAGAAGTTTTGCCCTACCAAAACCAGCATCTGAGTCAGATAGCTCATAGCAGATTCGCCTGAGTAACCTTGCCAGTTGGTGTTACTGACAAAACTCACTGCTGTATTAAATGCGGAATCAGGACTGATATTGGCAAAACCTTGTGGATTCAACGGCAACCATTGCTGCACACGTTGCAGCAAGTACACCGCCAGCGCGCCCAGTGTGTTGAACACCAACAACGCAAACGCGTAGGTTTTCCAACCCATGCCCTGCTCTGGATTAACACCAGCAGCACGATACAAGACTTTTTCCAAGCCAGACAACCAGCCAAAACCGGGAACACGACCATTACCCGCTAATTTGGCAATGAAACTTCCTAGCGGATAGGACAACACCAACAATATTGCTAAAAATGTCAGCAATAAGACAATCGCCTGAGTCGTCATCACAGTTCCTCTGCTTTCAACAATGCAATCACCAAATACACCAACAAGGCAGCAGCTACGACTGCGCCTAAAATAGTGAACATACTCATTTCGTTTCTCCCAACTTGTTACAAACGTTGGCGAACAAAGCGACCAATATAAAAAAGATCAAAATGCCGCCGACATAAAAAATATCCAGAAGATCGCTCATCATGTTTCCACGTAGTTAGTTTTAACAACCGGAAGGATAGCCAGAGGGGTCTAAAGATTTTGTAAAGACTGCTAGGAGGGGTGTAAACGAGATGTAAAAATTTGAAGTGCGTGATGAGGAAGGTGTTTTATAGCTATGAATTCGTTATTAGTAGATGCTTTAGCGACGCGGTTAAGAGAGATTAATAGCGGGCCAGCACCAATTCAATCAGTCAACGGTATTTGCTTTTGCATGTTAATACCAGTGACTTCATAACCAAGCGAGGCATACAAAGCTTGAGCACCACTATTGAACGCAAATACATGCAAACCTATGACAGACAACCCTAACGAGCGAACAAATAACTCCAGCGCAGCAAACGCCCGTTTTGCGTGCCCTTGGCGGCGATACGACTCAGCTACTTCGATATTGTAGAGATCTTTGCACGATAAAAAGCCAAGCAGAGTGTTTACCTCAAATGAGACAATAGCAACAGGATAAATTTAAAGAGTGGCAATCATGGCGTG
>NZ_JBEONP010000028.1:0-69108 GCF_040544435.1 Undibacterium sp. GrIS 1.2 | reverse complement strand
TGTCACATGTGCCGCTTCAAACAAGAAAACCAATCGCAACAGTGGCCACACCCATGCTCGACTTTACTGGTTTGGGTATTTTGCAAGAAGCTCATTTATCTTATAAATAAGACTTAAGCAAAACCGCCCTAGCTGCGTTTTAGCTCCTAGCTGTACTAGAAACTATCTTCGTCGCTAGACCTTGCTAGGGTAATTTTGCGTAAGTCCTGATAAAGTTTTTGAACCTAGTTGCCCAATTGAGAATTTAGATTTTCATCGCTATCAAAAAATCGTTTGGAGAATTGCCGTATGTTCGCTGCAGTCGATCTTGGTTCTAACAGTTTTCGCTTGCACATAGGTCGTCATGAGGGTGATGTGATTCGCGTTGTCAAAAGTGCCCGCGATCCTATTCGTCTAGCGGCTGGCCTGGATCAGCAAGGAAATCTGTCGCCTGCAGCAATACAAAGCGCGATTGCGTGTCTCGCGCGCTTTAAACAAATCTTAGATAGCTACCCGCTAGATGCCGTCCGCGTAGTAGCAACCAACACCATACGCATCGCAAAAAATAGTGCCGATTTTATGCCCGCAGCGGAAGCTGCTATTGGCTATCCGATCGATATTATTTCTGGTGAAGAAGAGGGACGTCTGATTTATATGGGCGTCTCTAACTCGATCGCTATTCCAGGCGAGCGCCGGTTAGCGCTGGATATCGGTGGTGGCTCTACCGAAGTGATACTTGGTCGCGGCCATGAGGTGGTTAAGGTGGAGTCTTTTAGTATTGGTACGGTGAAGCACAGCAGTACTTTTTTCCCGCAAGGTAGAATCACTGAAGCAGGATTTGAAGCCGCTATTCTGTCAGCACGATCAATGTTTGAGGATGCCGCACCGCCGTATCAGCCGGAGCATTGGCGCAATGCTTATGGCTCTTCGGGTACGATACGGGCGATCTCTGATGCAATCGCAAAAAACAATTTAGGTGACGGTAGTATTACGCTCAAAAGCCTGATAGCGTTAAAACAATACTGCGTCCAATGTGGGCAGGTGAGTCAGCTAGAATTAGCGGGTATTAAGCCCGAGCGTGTCGCCATGGTGGTTGGCGGACTTGCGATCTTGATTGCCTTGTTGCAAGAATTTAATATCACTGTATTGCACCCCATAGAAGCAGGTTTGCGCATGGGGGTGATGTGGGATTTATACCTGCGTTCGACCAAGCGTGACCGGCGTGAGCAAGCCGTGCATAACGTCGCCACTATGTTCTATGTTGATGCCACACGCGCTAGTCGGGTAGCCGATATGGTACGTTCTTTGTATGCACAATTAAAACCGGCAACGGATACCTATATCCGGCATTTACACTGGAGTGCTATGTTGCATGAGGTCGGTATGGCGATATCGCATACCGGCTATCATAAGCACGGCGCATACATGATAGAGAACGCTGATATGGCCGGTTTCACTACCCGCGAACAGCGTGTAATGAGTAAATTAATTTTGAGTCAAAAAGGTAATCTGAGAAAAATCAGTGACAGCTTTGTCGACTTGGATTTTGCTAAAGCGGTACTTGCATTGCGTCTTTCAGTCACCTTTATGCATTCGCGGATAGAACTCGACTATGCTGATTTTAGTTTAAAAATGAAGAGCAAAATCGAGCTGGAAATTCGACAAGACTGGGTGACTTTACATCCGACAGTTGCTTTTTGGCTGCAAAAAGAAATCGAATTTTGGCGCGAAGTGGGCGTGGAGTTTGTCGTTAAGGCGAATATTTAAGCCGCCAATATTGCGTAGTATTCCATATCGACAAATCGATTATTTTTCCAGGCAACTTCCCGGCGTCTGCCTTCTAATGCGAAACCTAATTTTTGTAAAAGCTGACTGCTAGCTTTGTTCTCTGGTTCTACCTCAGCTTCAATCCGGTGTAAGCGCAGTTGCTGAAAACCATAGTGCAAAATTATCGACAAACACTCATGCATGACTGCCTGACGCCAATACTCCGGATGCAACCAATAACCAAGATCTGCGTTTTGATTTTCTGTATCTAATTCGTAAAAACCACACGCACCGATTAGCTGATCGGGTGTAGCTTGCGGACAGATCGCCCACCAGACACCGCTTTCTTCCTGTTCAATCCGTCGATACCAGTCTATTTGTTCTTGTGTCGCCACCAGGCTATCGTATGAGATGCCATAGTAGGCGATGACTTTAGGATGCGATAAGCCCTTAAAAATATTACCAATATCCGACTGAACAATTTTTCTCAATACAAAGCGCTTACTCTGTAGTACAGGAAAACTGATGCGTGGTTGGAAATTCATGCTTGCAACCTTTCATCTGGATCATTAGATATTGTTAAGTGTTGTTTAACACAATGTATCGTCTGAACACCATTCAGTAATAATTTGTAATAGTCACATGACAAAGGTGTGTGAAAGATTATATTAATCATGTTTTATGTACTTTTCTTGATCCCACTCCCGAAGTGGTTTAGAGCTACGCCTATATGGTGTAGCTTTTTTTTGCCCAGATATTTTGTCCTGACATTTCAGCTACCTTGCTCTAATTGGAGAAATCATGCCCATACAATTTCCGCGACATAGAATTAAATCCATTTTGCTTACGCTCTCGTTGATGCTTAGTTCTGCTGTCACGATGCCTGCGATGGCGATTCCGGTAGCTGATTTTCGTGCGGAAGATGCTTTACCTATTTTGACGGAATTTAAAAAGAATGTGAATCTGAATCCCAATCAGCAATTGCTTTGGCAACAAACCGAAAGCAAGGTACGTAATATTTTGAGAATACGAGAATTACGCCGCCGGGCAATACAAGATGCTGTTAAAGCCAGTTTAGAAAAAAAGAACACAGAACTTCGTGATCTCACAAAATCAATGGATCAGGATGAGGTTATATCTCTGCAAGAGAATCAGCAATTAAGAGAACTTTGGCTGACCATGTACGACGCTTTGGATGACAAGCAGCGAGATATGGTCGTCGATTTATTAATGGATCAGTTGAACCGGGTAGAAGACCAAACGAAGGATCATGGCTCGCGTAGCGATTTGCCTAAAGCCAGTGGCGGTCGTCGCGGCAAAGGCGGATCTGGTGGAGCAGGTGGCCCAAATGGCGGTAGCCAAGGTGGTATGGGGCAGAATGTACCGTCCGGTGAGTGAATGGCACATTAGAATATTTTAGAAGATTTTGTTTTGTAAAGTCCAATGATTATGCTGCCTCTAGCCTGATATTGGCTTGAACGCCTTATAGTCATTGGACAATCTAATTTGAAAAATGCTTTTTAATAAGATAAGACTAGTTTGCCAGCACAAACTAATAGCGAGATTTGATCCAGTTATCTATCGCAATTTTCCCAGGTCCAAATACGGCTAATACAGCCAGCAGCAAACCCCAATACAGATGATCATTGATGGCCGCCGGACACTCAAATGACCAAAGCTGCGGATATGATATGACCGCCATTGCATTGACTGCAAATAATCCTAAAGCGGCAGGACGTGAGAATAAGCCTGTAATTAACAAAATCGGGAAAAACAATTCTCCACCTGCGCCAGTAATCGCGGCTAGCTCCGGCGGCAAGACGGGAACATGATATTCCTCGCGGAATAGGGATAAAGTTGCCTCCCAGTCCTGAATCTTTACCATCCCAGATTTTAGAAATTGCCAGCCTACAAAAATCCGCAAACCAAGATTGAGCAATGCGCCGCTCCATTCTTGTATTAGTTGATCGATGCTAGTACTGAGTTGATGCAGCCGCAAAAATTGGTTCATTTTTATTCTCCGTGTTAGTTATGCAAGTCAGTCGGAGCAGGGCGGTTTTCCTTACATGCGTTCATCGCTGGAAGACAGTTTACTCTCTACAAAAATGCCCCAGTTAAACCATTGCTGTAGTTGATCCGCAATTTGGAAATCGGGATCGTGTTCCATCGCCTGCTCCAATGCCGATCCGATACTTTTTCCTTTTGATAAGGCTAGCAATCCAAGATACGACGCTACGCCTAATGCATGTACCTCGACCGACCAATGTTGACGGTTGACTAGGCAATAGTTTTTTACCTCTAATTGCTCTGGATAAGCGACATCGGTATTTGGTTGGTGTGCTTGCCAAATGGTTGCACATGCCCACTCCGATGTGATTAAGCGGCAAGCTGGGTGTAGGCGCAAACGGGTTTGTCCAAAATGTTCTCCTGTTTTTTCAATCACTTCGACCAGGCCCAACGGTGCTGTATTGGCTGCGTAATAGGCCGTATGCACATGCCACTCTAAGTTGGCGACATCTGGAAAATAGGGATAGTCGTTGATAATACCGATACCAGTTATCGGATCAGCTAAAAAAATGGCTAGCTGCGATCCAAATTCGTTCAAATCGCCTGAAGTAGACGGATGGGCGCGTCCGTAGGCTTTGGCCATTTGCTCAAAAAATTCTGCGCCGACCAATTGATATAAAACAGGATAGGTATTTTGTAAGGCTTGAGTCCAGATAGCGGACACATTCCCCCTATAAATCCCCAAGCGTTCTTGTGCTTGTTCCGGTGAGGATTTGAACAACGGCCTTGTACTTTGGTCGGGAAACAATAAAGCATCTGCAAACTGCTGTTGTATCGCACAGAGGCTGCGAGGGTCAGCCATGATGTGCCGCTGATATGGAGTTACTGACACTACTTGCGTTGATGATGTTGGCACGAGCCGCATCCCTGTGATGCGTCGCCTTAGCCGCTTCCGCCAGCAGAACCGGTAGCGCAGGAATATCGGTATCCCATTCAATCAACACAGGGATTTCTGTGCCCAGTAGCGAGCACGTTGTTTGGTATAAATCCCATACCTCCGGCGCTAGTTCACAACCATGGTGATCGATCAGGCAGTCATCAGTAAGCAAATGTCCCGCCAGATGAATCTCACCAATCACACCTTGTGGCAAACCAGAGAAATGACGTAGCGCTGCTAAGGCATCTTCGCCGTGATTATGCTGATTGACGTAGAGGTTATTGACGTCTAATAAAATGCCGCAGCCTGTACGTTTTGCCAGTTGTACCAGAAATTCTGCCTCGGACATTTCATCTTGGGCGAAGCGTAAATAGGTCGAAACGTTTTCGATCAGCACACTTCTTTGCAATAGATTTTGTATCTGATCAACCCGCTCGCATATCAACTCTAAAGCATCTTGTCGCAGTGGTAGCGGCAATAAATCATTCAAATGACGGCCAGTCACAGCACCCCAACACAAATGTTCGGATATCAGAGCGGGTTGTATGCGTTGAACCAAGAGGTATAATTTTTGCAGATGGGCGTCGTTGCAAGCGTTGTAACCAACGGCAGAGCCGAGAGCTAAACCGACACCATGCAGGCTGATGGGATAATCTTGACGCAGTTGCTGCAAAACATGCAGATCGTAACCGCCATCGCCAAAATAATTTTCTGAATGCACCTCTAGCCAGTCGATTGCTACTGGCGCATTCAGAAAATCACGATAATGCTGACTGCGCAAACCAACTCCAACACCTAGGTTGACGGTCGGTTTGCGCATCGTTTCGAACGCGGAGTTCAAGCTGTATTAAATTTAGCTAAAATCAGGCTGCTTTGTCTACTTTGCCGCCCATTTTTTCACAGGTGCCTGCCGGGACTTTTTTCCATTCGCTAGGGTCCATATCTTTCTTGCCTTGGCCAGCGCAAGAATGGGAGCCAGTTTTAGTAGCGCAATCATTTTGACCTGCTTTGGCAACGCCAAAACATTTTTCTGTTTTTGCTGGCTCAGCGGCGACTGCCATAGCGGAACCAAGCAAACCTGCTAATGCAACTGCGATCATGGCTTTGTTGTTCATGTTTATCTCCAATAAATTAAAAAGGGTTTAAGTTGAATCAATACACATCACTTACAACGAATAGTCGATCAAAGCAGAGATACCTTACACATCTTTTTAAAAAATGTCCTGCTTTTATATGAATCTTGTATTCATTATTAATTTTTACGAAACAAATTTCAAATTAGATTCAATCTTGATTGGGCACTAATTTTTAGCTTCAGTTTGGGTTATTCAGCGGATAGGTTATTCTTCGCCTGGTAGCTAACAAGAAGCTTAATTTTGATCAGGAATTTTATGCAAGATCTTACTTTTAGCCTGGATGGCGAATTCGTTGAATTGAATCAATTATTAAAACTGGTCGGACTATGCGACAGTGGTGGTGCGGGCAAAGTGATTGTCGCCAGTGGCGCTGTCGCAGTTGACGGTAAGCAGGAATTACGTAAAACAGCCAAAATCCGGCAAGGACAAAAAGTAGTCCTGGGCGATATTCGCATCAAGGTGATTGCCGCTTAATTCACCCTAATGCGTTTTGCTTATTTGTTGAATAATCAGACGGCTGCTGTGCCGGCGCTGACTGGCTCTTCAGACAATGTTGCAAGCTGATTTTGTTGCATTTGCTCAGTTTGCTCATTACTCATAAAGCGCGCCAACATATTGTCCATGGTATCAACATGATGTTCAAACCAATGCGGCAATTCTTCTGCCAGGCGCGCGCCTAAATCGGTTTCTCCTAATTCTATCCGGCGCCGTACTTCTTGCATCACTTGCAGTATGGTGTTGTGCTCTGTGATATGACAGCCACCTGGTGGAAATTGGGTTTCAGTCATCCATTGATTTTCTTGATCGAAGTGTTCGACTGAATGTGCGATCAAGGCATCTAAACGCTTGATGTAGGTAGCCGGATTATTTTCTGCCAGCGCAGCACATAGTGTGACAAATTCTTGATGTGTTTCATCCATAGGCGGATAGCTCAAGCTTAGCCGATCCGACCATCCCCATTGTGTATCAGTCATTATTTTTCCTTGTCGCGTCAGTTTCAACGTCGATTAACATTACTCAGTATTCTCGACAGGATTATCACTGATTGTAGATTTTTTTGCTGCTGGATTTTTGACAGTTTGAGCGTAACTTTTCAGTCCATTGAGTTGAACTTCGATTTAGGTTTGCAAGCTTGGCTGACAACAGAGTTGTTGGTGAAGTGAGGAGGTGCGAGAAAACTGAAGATGTAGCTCAAATGTAATTCACAAGAATGAACTACAGTAAAAATAAAGTTGCGCGACGCACATGCATATACGTCGGCAACAAAATAAGACTAAGCAGTTGTATTGATATTTCTGCCAAGATTTGGCGGTAAATTCGATACTGTTGGAGCGCTTGGAATCGCTTCTATCAGAGCAGTTGCGCTGTCCTTGCTAATGTCTTGTGCTTTTTTTAGCACAGCAATACTAACTGCCTGGCTAGTACCTACATCGGCCAAAGTTGTGGCAACACTGGCAATACCTGTAACATCCATTATGTTCTCCCATTAATGCATGTCTTCTTTAACGGCTAGAACTGGGTGCGACTTTATAGCGAGGCCTAAAATAACTTTTCTGCTAGCGCAAGTTGTAGCCATTTTAGTATCTGCTCCGGTCGATTTAGATCGAGCCAGACTATGCCGGCGCGTAGATCTTCGGGTGCTGGCGTATCTGCCGCAACTGCCACCACACGGAGATCGCTTGAGTACAGAGCAGGTTTGCCGAGGCCGGGACGATGGATTTCTAGTTTTGGAATGGGCTCCCACTTATAACCTTCTATTAAAGTCAGGTCGGCGGCTGCCAGGCGCGGGAGCAAGTCAGACAACGAGGGTTCTGGCTGTTGCCGTAACTCTGTGATCAACGAAACACGGTAAGGCGAGGCCAGCAGCACTTCATTCGCGCCTGCCATACGTAATCTCGCGCTATCTTTGCGCGCTGGTTCTAAAACAATGTCGTGATGACTATGTTTGATCACATTCACACTGGTGCCGGTAGCAACTAGTTGTGCGATGAGATATTCCAGCAATGTGGTTTTGCCGCTACCTGACCAGCCGATGACGCCGAGTAATTGAGTTGACATTTTGTATGGGGAATTAATTTCTTGATAAGTTATTTATTTCTCTGTTACAATATGGTACTCGCAATAGATAAAACACATATTAGTTGCGTGTAGTTAATAACATATTTAAATTCAAGGTAAAAAATGTTCAATAAGAAAATTATTGCTGCTGCATTAGCAGTTTCTGGTTTATTCATCACTGCAAGCGCAAGTGCGCAATATTATGCCGGCGCTACAGTTGGTCAAGCCCGTTGGAATGGCGATTGCTCAGGCACTACAAGCTGCAAAACAACTGATACAGCATTCAAAGTGCTGGGTGGTTACAACATCGACAATACAAACTGGGGTGTTGAGGCTAGTTACTTCAATCTGGGTAAAGTAACTGTTAGCGATGGCGCATTAAAAGGCGAAATTAAAGGTAGCGGCGTTGATTTGTCTGGCGTGTATCGCGCTAGTTTCAACAATCAATGGGGCGGCTTCGCTAAGTTGGGTATTGCTTACGTTAAAGGCGAAGTAGAAGCATCTTTGGGTTCTGCTCATGCTTCTCAGTCAACTAACTCCACTCAAGCAGTTGTTGGTGCTGGCGTTACTTATGCATTCGACAAAAACATTTCAGTTCGCGCTGAAGTTGAAAGCCGTAAAGTTGAAGTGCCAAATTCTAGCGGCAATGTCACTAACTTCAATATCGGTCTGCAATTTGCATTCTAAGTTTTAAGAATTTAAAAAGTCTTAGAAGTTTTAAATGTAAAAAAGCCCTCACTTGGTTCAATTCAAGTGAGGGCTTTTTTTATTCAAAACTTATTCAACCACGATTTCAACCACTATTCCGCAAGCCAGCAGCAATCCCGTTGATGGACAAATGGATACCGCGCCTTACCCGTTCATCCGGGTCGCCATTGCGATAGCGCTCCAGTAACTCAACCTGCACATGGTTTAGCGGCGATAAATACGGGAAGCGATTGCTGATTGAGCGTTTTAGCAAAGGGTTCGCAGACAATAATTCTGACTGCCCAGAGATCGACGTTAAAGCGGCAATAGTCGCTTCATGTTCGGCTTTTAAACGCGGGAAGATACGATTACGTAACGCCTCGTCCTTGACCAGTTGCGCATAGCGGCTGGCGATACCGATATCGCTTTTGGATAACACCATCTCCATATTCGATAAGACGGTAGAAAAGAACGACCAGTCTTTAAACATCGCTTGCAGAGTTTGCAGTCCATGGTCTGGATGTGCTTGCAAGTAGCTTGTGACGGCTGAGCCAAAACCAAACCAGCCCGGCAACATCAGGCGACATTGTGACCAGCTAAATACCCAGGGAATCGCTCGTAAATCCTCGATCGCCGTAGATTTTTTACGGGATGCCGGACGGCTGCCGATATTCAGTCCAGCGATTTCTGAGATCACTGTGGATTCCCAAAAATACTGCTCAAAACCTTCAGTCTCATAGACCATATTCCGATAAGCGCGGAAAGCGTGATCGGATAATTCTTCCATTACTTTTAAAAATGCTGGCGGCGGAGCAGGTTCTTTGTCTGACAGCAGGCTGGCTTCCAGAGTCGCTGCTGCCAACACTTCCAGATTGCGACGGCCAACTTCAGGATTGCCGTATTTAGCGGTGATCACTTCGCCTTGTTCAGTCAGCCGAATTTGTCCTTGTACCGCACCTGCTGGTTGCGCCAGAATCGCCTGATAACTTGGACCACCACCACGGCCGACCGAGCCGCCACGGCCATGGAACAAGCGCAAGCGTACTTGATGTTTAGCGAATATTGTTACCAGATCTAACTCAGCTTTATACAGTTCCCAACCTGATGTCAGGAAGCCGCCGTCTTTGTTGCTGTCGGAGTAGCCCAGCATGACTTCTTGCGCATGGTTGCGACTTGCCAGTAAGCGTGCGTAAGCGGGTAGAGCGAGCAATCTATCCATCGACGGTGCGCTGTTTTGTAAATCACCAATGGTTTCAAACAGCGGAATAATATTCACATCCAGACTGCCCTCTAGCGGATGTAGCAAGCCTGCTTCTTTCAGCAATAAAGCCAGTTCCAGCATGTCCGATACGCCATCGGTTTTGGAGATAATGCAGTTGGGGACAGCACCTTTGCCGTAACGCAATTGCGCCGTTCGGGCGCCACGATAAATCGCCAGCTCAGATTGGGTCTCTTCCGAGTAAGTAATATAGGGCGAGGCCAGTGGGCGTGCTGAGGCGATTTCAGCCGCCAGCAAACTGATGCGCTGTTCTTCATTCAATTGCAGATAGTTGCTGCCGGGTTTGGCGGCTTCTAATAATTCAGCCACAACCCGCTCATGTACATCGGAATTTTGGCGCAGATCGACAGGTGCTAAATAAAATCCAAACACGCGCACGGCACGGCGCAGGTGACGCAAACGACCTCTTGTAATCGCAGCCGAGCCGTTGTCCAGTAGGGATTGATGGACGATATCGAGGTCGGCTGATAATTCTTCCGCCGTGGCATAGGGCGTCGCATCGCCGGATGCATGAATCACCGGGTCTGCGCCCAGTAATTGTTTGTAGGTGCCAGCCAGCCGCGCATAAATGCCGCTGACGGCAAGGCGGTAGGGTTCATCTGCGCGATGCGGTGAGTGATCGGGCGAACGTTGCGCCAGATCCAGCAAGTCTGCCGACACATTTACCAGTAAAGTCGCCATCGACAATTGCGAACCCAGCGTATGCAATTCATCCAGATAAAATTTGAGGGCGCGGGTTGCTTGCATGGACAGAGTCTGTTCCAGCACGCTGGCGGTGACAAATGGATTGCCATCGCGGTCGCCGCCGATCCAGCTTCCCATTTTCATAAAACTCGGTAAATCAACCGGTGTATGGCTGTCTTCTTTGCTACTCAGCAAATCCTCTAAACCTGCATACAAACTCGGTAGCTCGCGTAAGAAAGTGGCATCGTAAAAACTCAGACCGTTTTCCACTTCATCCAGCACCGATAATTTAGAGGTGCGCAACATACGGGTTTGCCATAAGGTCAGCACGGCACGATTGAGCGCCTCATCATTGGCGTCCGATTCTTCCGGCGTCAATTGCATACGATCACGCTCATCCAAGAGGCGAGTGATCACGGTCTGGCAATTCAAAATACTTTTTCGCTGCACCTCGGTCGGATGTGCCGTTAAGACAGGACTGACTTCTGCGGTCTGAAAAAAATCCAGTAACTGTTGGGTACTTTGACCGCTGCTGTACAAGGATTCTATCGTGTGCGCCAGACTGCCTGCGCGTGGTGTTGAGCCAGCGATCAGATGCTTGCGGGTACGGCGGATATGATGCTGATCTTCTGCCAGATTCACCAGATGGGAAAAGTAACTGAAGGCGCGGATGACTTGCGTCGTTTGGTCATTGGTGAGCGTGTCCAGCGTCGACTCCAGTTCTTCCCGCGCAGCCTCATCTGCATCGCGACGGAAGCGGATCGAGTTTTGTCGCACGGTCTCAATCAAATCAAACACGACGTCACCATGCTGATTGCGTACTGTATCGCCGAGTATTCGTCCCAGACGACGAATGTCTTCGCGCAGGCTTTGGTCTTTGTCGTCTTCAGTCATATCGATTCTTGATGGTGGTTGAGTCATATTCGCTTGAGTAATTGTTATTGAATACTGATTGCACGAACATTCAGCGGGCGAACTTATCGTTGATCAGAAGTGTCATGCTTGGTATTACTCCGGGTAGGTATATTTAAGTCGTCCATATAATCATTGGGTAATACTGAATATTGATGAAAATAAAAGGGGAGTATGTAAAATTCGGCTGCGATAGTGACCGGCGAAAGGATTTTGCAGTGAACCATAGCGCTGCTCAATTCGCCCTATTTATTCCGTTTGCCAATCGCGTTCAGCAAGCCACGGGTAGAGCTATCGTAATCTTCCTTTACCGCAGACGGATCCAGACTAATTAATTGCTGCGCCAGCGATTTGCCGAGTTCTACACCCCATTGATCAAACGCATTAATATCCCAGATCACTGATTGTACAAATACTTTGTGCTCGTACAGTGCAATCAATGCGCCTAATGAGCGTGGCGTGAGGGAATCTAGCAACAATGTTGATGTTGGACGATTGCCTTCAAAAACCCGTGGCGCCAATACCTGGTCTGACAATGCACCCAGCTCGGCGCGGACCTCGTTAATATCTTTGCCCCATGCCATGGCTTTTGATTGTGCAAAGCAGTTGGCCAGTAGTGCTTTATTGTGTCCTGGCATGCCGGCATCATCTTCGGCTACGACAATAAAATCGGTCGGGATAATCGTCGCGCCTTGATGCAATAACTGAAAGTAGGCATGCTGACCATTGGTACCCGCTTCACCAAATAAAATTGGTGAGGTGGCGTAATCCACCCGCTGACCTTCTCGCGTGACAGACTTGCCGTTGCTCTCCATTTCTAACTGTTGCAGATAAGCAGGCAGGCGTGTCATGCGCTGATGGTAAGGTGCAATCGATAGCGCCTGTAATCCAAGGAAGTTGATATTCCAGACACCGATCAAGGCCATTAATACCGGCAAGTTTTGCTCAAGCGGTGCTTGCGCGAAATGTAAATCCATCTCGTGCGCACCCGCCAGCATTTCTTCAAAGCGGTCTGCGCCGACATAGAGCGCAATTGACAAACCAATCGCACTCCACATCGAATAGCGACCACCAGCCCAGTTCCAGAACGGGAACACATTTTCTGGCGCAATCCCAAAATCTGCCGCCGCTTTTACATTCGTACTGAGCGCCACAAAATGCTGACGGATTTGTTCTGCCGGACAACCGTGCGCCAACATCCACTCGCGTGCAGTGCGGGCATTGGTCAGAGTCTCCATCGTGGTAAAGGTTTTCGAGGCGACGACGAACAAGGTCGTTTCAGGATTCGCATTTTTCAACGCATCGGCGACATGGCGACCATCCACATTGGAGACAAAGTGCAGGGATAAATTATTCTTCGACCAGGGAGCTAGGGCGATACACGCCATCTGCGGTCCAAGATCTGATCCGCCGATACCGATATTGATGACGGTGCCGATCGGCTTGCCGGTATAGCCCAGCCAGCGACCTTCGCGTACCGCATCGCTAAAGCTACGCATTTGTGCCAATACCTGATGCACGTCGGCAGCGATATTCTCGCCATTCAGATAAAACGATTCGCCTTTGGGTAGACGCAATACGGTGTGTAGCACTGCACGGTTTTCGGTATTGTTAATCGCCTCTCCGCGCAACATCGCATCACGATGGGCCTCGACCTCTTGTTGTCGTGCCAGCGCCAGCAAATTGAGCTTGGCGGTGGTGTCGATTCTCTGTTTGGAATAATCCAGCAAGATACCGCAGGCCGATGCAGAAAAATGCGTAAATCGCTGCGGATCAGCGCGGAATAATTCTTTTAAACTGGGCAGATTAGTCGCCCGCTGCTGCAGCAAACACCAAAGGGGAGTACGAGAAACAGAGGTCGTCATGATCAGAATTGATTCTATGAGCAAAAAATCGATTTAAGGGGGAGTATCTTGATTAAAACTCTAATTGTCCAATAAATCATTGGACAATTAGAGTAAAAAGTACAATACCTAGATGAGTATATGTTTTTTTTAGAGGGTGTTTTATGGGTTGCTTCTTGTCAGCTTAGTGCGTTTTCTACATAGAAATTGTGTGGAAAATCAAGCCAACTGAGGACGCCCTGCAATCATCGCTTGCGTCGCCAGTGTGCCGATTGCTTCCCAATCGCCAGCATTGATCAGGGAGGCAGGGCACATCCAGGAGCCGCCGACGCACAAGATATTATTTTGACGCAATAAGCCCGGCGTTGCTTCCACCGTTACGCCGCCAGTCAGGCAAAAACGTACGTCGGGGAAAGGGCCGCCCAAGGCTTTTGCCATCTTGATGCCACCGACGATATCAGACGGGAATAGTTTGACGACATCAAAGCCATGTTCCAGCGCCAACATCAAATCGCTCGCACCGCCAACACCAGGGAAGTAAGGCAAGCCAGATTCTGCCGCTGCTCTGGCCAGGCTCGGTGTGATACCTGGGCTGATGCCGAATGCGGCTCCAGCATATTTCACTGCATCTAGCTGCGCTGACGTCAGCACCGTACCTGCGCCAACAACGACATTCGGGCAAGCTTTGATCACTTCGCGCAAGACAGTCATCGCGTTTGGTGTGCGCAAGGTAATCTCAACCGCAGGTAAGCCGTTTTCTGCGAGCGTCGTCACGCAACGAATCGCCTGATCCACATCGTCTGTCACCAGAATCGGCAAAACACGAAGTTGTTCTAATTGCGCAATGATGCTTTGTTTTGTGTGGATCATGATGGTCTCAATTCTTTAGTGATGGTTCTTTTTTAACAGTTAAATAGCGGCACATCCTATTTGCTTGACGGCCTCAATCGATAAACAAGGTCGATGCACCATGCTCTGGCGCGGTCACTACCCGTCGTTGTGCGGCAAATAATTCTCGACCGTAATCAAATGTCGCCTCGGTGGATGGCGTGCGGACTGCGCGTTGCTCCCACTCAGCCGCATCGACTAAGGCAAGCAGTTCGCCTGTATGCACATTTAATTCCATCATATCGCCGTCGCGTACTTTGCCTAGCGGTCCGCCTTGCGCTACTTCCGGGCTGACATGCAATGCAGCAGGCACTTTGCCGCTGGCACCGGACATGCGGCCATCGGTGACTAGGGCGACTTTATAGCCAGCCGACATCAGACTACCTAACACTGGCGTAAAGTGATGCAGCTCTGGCATACCGTTGGCTTGCGGCCCCTGAAATATCACGACAGCGACAAAATCTTTGTTCAGTTCACCTGCTTTGTAAGCGCCGACCAGTGCGTCTTGCGACTCAAACACAATCGCTGGCGCACGTACGATCCAGGCGTCTTCTGGTACCGCAGAGGCTTTCACAATCGCCCGACCGACATTACCCTGTAACAAGCGCAAACCGCCAGTCGCTGCGAACGGATCACTCACATTGCGCACGACGTCGTGGTTGGTCGAGATAGCGGGGAGGGTTTGCCATTGGACTTTATTGCCCTCTGGATGCTCTACCAGTGCCGGGCGGCTGGTGTGTCCTAACAAACCTTGATTACCGTAGACAGTTTTGACATCGGCATGCATCAAACCTGCCGACAATAATTCACGGATCACAAACGTAGGGCCGCCCGCATCTTCAAATGCATTCACGTCAGCAGTACCGTTGGGATAGACGCGTGTCAGCAAGGGGATAACCGAAGACAATTCATCAAAATCTTGCCAGTCGATCAGGATGCCTGCCGCGCGTGCGACTGCAACCCAGTGAATTGTATGGTTGGTCGAGCCGCCAGTGGCCAGCAAGGCGATGACTGCATTGACGATGACTTTTTCATCGACCAGCTTGCCAATCGGCGTGAACTGATCGCCATGTTCAGTTAGCTGCAAAACCCGCTCAACCGCCGCATCTGTCAGCACATGGCGCAAAGGATCGCCCGGATGGATGAAAGCCGCGCCGGGCAAATGCAAGCCCATGGCTTCCAGCAACATCTGATTGCTGTTGGCTGTGCCGTAAAAAGTGCAGGTACCAGCGCTGTGATAAGCCGCACTTTCTGCTGCCAGTAATTCTTCCTTGGTCGCTTTGCCTTGGGCATAGCGCTCACGTACTGCGGCTTTTTCTTTATTTGATAAGCCAGAACCCATAGGGCCGGCGGGAATAAAAATCGTCGGCAAATGACCAAATGCAAGAGCGCCGATCAACAGACCGGGCACAATTTTGTCGCAAATGCCAAGGCACAAAGTCGCATCAAACGCATCATGCGACAACGCTACCGCAGTCGCCTGCGCAATCACATCGCGTGAGAACAAAGACAGTTCCATTCCAGGGCGACCTTGGGTGACGCCATCGCACATGGCTGGCACGGCGCCCGCGACTTGGGCAGTACCGCCAAAGCGCAATGCAGCCTGACGGATTTGTTGCGGATAAGATTCATACGGTTGATGCGCCGACAGCATATCGTTGTAGGCGGTGATGATGCCGATATTCGGTTTTTGTGCTTGATTCAACCAGATTTTGGTGCCGCTATCCATCGCTGCGTTGGCATGTGCCTGATTGGCGCAAGACAAGCTGGCACGACGTGGACCGCGTCCCCGCATTTTTTCCAAGCGTGCCAGATAGGCAGTGCGCAAGGTTTTGCTACGCTCAGTAATACGTTCTGTCACGCGGGCAACAGTTGGGTTGATTGGGTTGATGTTGGCGGGTGTATTTGATGCAGATGTACTCATGAGGAGGCTCGCTTCAGACTTTTTTGGATAATTTTTTTGGATGGAATGAAGATAGCATAAATCTAGTAAAACTGTAACAAACTTTCATTTATGAGTATTTAACTCGATTAAAACAGTAAAAATGACAAATTTATCGTAATGAAACTACATTTTGGATTGAAATCAGGCATAATCAATAAAATAAAATCACATAATCAAACATGAAATCAGTGTAGTAAAAATATCGGTATAACCTAGTTTATTTTCGTTTCATCAGGACTTACGCAAAATTGTCCCAGCAAGGCGTAGCGACGACGACAGTACTTTAGTACGGCTAGGAGCTGCAACGCAGCTGGGGCGGTTTTGCGTAAATCCTATTCATCTCAAATTTAGAATAACTCTGGAGTCAGCATGACCACATTCGTATTATTTGGCGGCACTGGCGATCTCGCCAAACGCAAGATCATTCCCGCGCTGTATAGCGCATTTGTGAACGGTCGTTTAGATGCTGACTTTAAATTTATCGGTGCTGCACGCGAGGTGCTGACGGACGAAGAATTCCGGGTTCGTGTTGCGGCGAGTATTGAGTCACACGGCACTAAGGCGATTGATAAAGATGCAGGCCATAGTGAAAAGACTGCTGCCTTTTTGGCGCTGACGTATTACTCCAAAATTGATGCCCGCGAAGCTGGCGATTTTGACGCCTTAAAAAGTCAACTTAATACCAGCGACACTAATCCGACTTTGTTTTATCTGGC
Organism: Undibacterium sp. GrIS 1.2; assembly: GCF_040544435.1. Classification (NCBI taxonomy): domain Bacteria; kingdom Pseudomonadati; phylum Pseudomonadota; class Betaproteobacteria; order Burkholderiales; family Oxalobacteraceae; genus Undibacterium; species Undibacterium sp. GrIS 1.2. The sequence continues at coordinate 52,269 of NZ_JBEONP010000028.1, read as the reverse complement.
GACTGCCCCCGATATTTTTGTACCAGTAGTAGAGCAATTGTCCAAGCATGGTCTGGTGGAAGGCAATGCCCGGGTTGTATTAGAAAAGCCTCTGGGACGTGATGCGCAATCGGCAAAAGAAATCAACGCATCTTTGCGCACCCATCTGCGCGAAAATCAGATTTATCGTATCGATCACTATCTCGGTAAAGAGATGGTGCAAAACTTGTTGGCGCTGCGTTTTGCCAATGCATTTTTAGAGCCACTCTGGAACCGTAAGTCGATTCAAGATGTGCAGATCTCTATTTCTGAACAGGTCGGCGTCGAGTCCCGTGGTGATTTTTATGATCACACAGGCGCTTTGCGTGACATGGTGCAAAACCATTTATTGCAACTGGTATCGATCGTCGCCATGGAACCGCCAGTCAATGATAATCCCGATGCTATCCGTGATGAAAAGGTAAAAGTCCTGCGCGCATTGCGTAAATTTTCACCGGAAGACATCACTAAAAAGACCGTGCGCGGCCAATACCGAGCTGGCGCGGTAGACGGCAAGCCTGTGATTTCGTATCAGTCGGAACCCGGCGTGCCGCCTGCATCGCGTACCGAAACCTTTGTGGCGATTAAAGCAGAAATTGATAACTGGCGTTGGGCTGGCGTACCGTTTTATTTGCGCACGGGCAAACGTATGGCCAGCCGTAGTGCGGAGATTACGATTAATTTCAAACCGATTCCGTATTCTATTTTTGGCAGCTCGCAAAGTAATTTGCGCTCTAATCGCCTGGTCATTTCTTTGCAGCCGGAAGAAAGCGTACAACTGTTTTTAAAAGCCAAGGAGCCGGGTGAGGGAATTCGTTTGTCTGACGTCGCTTTAAATCTGGATTTTGCTGAAGCCTCTAGTTTGCGTCGGGTGGAATCCTATGAACGTCTGTTGCTGGATGCGATGCATGGCGACCTGACTTTGTTTGTACGTGATGATGAACTGGGTGCCGCATGGGCATGGATTGATCCTATCATGACCGCCTGGCAGAACGACAGCGAGGGTTTGAAATCGTACATTGCCGGTAGTTGGGGGCCATCAGCGTCCAGCTATTTGCTGGCGCAAAACGGTGCAGCATGGGGCGAAGAATATGTTGAAAACTAATAGCATGGTGCTGCATAGTTTTAATGATTTTGCCGAGCTTACTGACGCTTTAGTCGCGCAATGGATAGGTATTATCGATAGTGCAGCAGTTGAGCGACTCCCGGCTTATTTTGCTCTTGCTGGAGGCTCAACACCTGCACCGATATATCGCCAGCTTGATCAATTATTGTCGCAGCGCGATGTGAATAATGTGAACCTAGTTGCGACCGATGAGCGTTGGGTTGAGGACGCCGACGCACAAAGTAATGAAGGTCTGTTCAAAAAAAATATGGCCTCATCGTATCGTCGTCAGTGGAATTTAATTTCATTAAAAAACGATGCAAGTACGCCGGAAGTAGCGACCGAGGCCATCAGTCACCGGTTAGCGCAACAAATCCCACAGCCATTTAATGCCGTGTTGTTGGGAATGGGGGCGGATGGTCATGTCGCTTCATTATTTCCGCAAGCGCCGACCCGGCATGATGATCTGGCTTGTCTGGCCGCCTTACATCCGCAGACGCATCAAAGCCGCATGTCTTTATCGCTGCCACGTTTACTTGATACTGACAGAATCTGGTTAGTCATTACCGGCGCAGAAAAACGTCAGGTTTTAGAGGGAGCATTAGACACTCCTGCGGGTAGCGCTTTACCGATTTCTGTATTGCTGCAAGAAGCTAGCTGTGATGTCGATGTATTTTGGTGTCCTTGATTACCACTAATAGTTCTCTAATTAAAGAGCAACATGCCTAATTCTGCCACCGTACTACAAGACCCAAAACCAATTCCTTCTGAAAAAGGTTTATTGGCACGCATCCGCACGGCCAGCACGGCGCTGAGTCGTGCTGAGCGGCAGGTAGCAGAATTTTTGCTGCTCAAACCGCACGATGCATTGGAAATGTCGATACGAGTTTTAGCGCAGGCTTGCGATGTCAGTGAGCCTACGGTTGCACGTTTTTCGCAATCCTTGGGCTTTGACGGATTTAAAAGCTTTAAGCTGGCATTTGCCAAAAGTCTGGCAACTGGCATTCCGTATTTACATCTGGACGTGAATCAGGCTGATCATGTGCGTGATGTGTTGCCCAAGGTATTTGATCGCACCATCGCCGCCTTGATGGAGGCGCGTAATTCTGCCAATACAGCGACCTTTGAGGCGGCAGTCAATCTGCTGTCACGCGCCCGCCGCATTGAGTGTTATGGATTGGGGTATTCCGGTGCCTTGGCGATTGACGCTCAGCTCAAGTTTTTCCGTTTCGGGATTCCTACGACAGTCTTTTGTGATGCGCATTTACAGGCACAATCGGCATCTTTATTAAATAGTGATTGCGTGGTTGTCGCCTTCTCTCGCACAGGCCGTACCCGCGACATGATACGTAGTGTAGAACTGGCAAAAGGTGCTGGCGCCAAGGTGCTGGTGCTATGCGCCAGTGGTGGTCCATTGGCAGAATTGGCAGATGTCCATTTGAGCGTGGATGTAGAGGAAGATCCGGATATTTACACGCCCATGACCTCGCGTCTGGCACATCTGACGTATATCGATGCATTGGCAGTTGCCGTCACTTTACAGCGCGGTCCTGCTGCGATTGATATGTTAGAAAGAGCCAAAGCCAGCATTAGTGAAAAACGGTTGGACAGTAAAATTTAAGGGCGATTTTTTCTGTGGTGAAGGGTTTGGGTTTTTGCGTAAATCCACCGTATAAAATTTACAACAAGTTAATTTAAATCTGCGAAGCTATTCGCTATCCTTTGGCGATTCCCCTGTTTTGGGTAATACTGGGAAAAAACCAGTCTAGGAATTGTCTATGTCAGCCATTGCGATTGAGCAGATTATTCAAGAAGTCAAAGACTTACCCACCTTGCCTGGCGTGGTGATGGAACTTCTCAATACCATTGATCAGGATGACGTGAATATCAATGAGTTAGCTCAAAAAGTCAGCCGTGACATCGCGCTTACTGCCAAGACCTTGCGTTACGCTAATTCGGTGTATTACGCCACCATGGTGAAGGTAGCGACAATTCCACAGGCGATCACACTGCTGGGATTAGACACCTTCAAGCAAATGGTGATGATCGCTGCCTTATCTGGCTGCTTTCCGGAAAACAAGTGCAAGGGATTTAGTCATAAACGATTTTGGTACCACTCCAACGCGGTCGCTATCGCGGCAAAGATTTTAGCCCGGCGACTCAACTTTAATCTCGACCTTGCCTTCACCGCGGGTTTGTTGCACGACATCGGTTCGCTAGTCTTAGTGACACATTATTTGTCTGAATACGAAGCAACGATCGCATTCCGCTTAGAACATCAAGTCACGCAATTCGAGGCAGAGCGCCAGGTCTTAGGCATCGATCATGCGGTAGTGGGCGAGGCACTGGCAAACCAGTGGCAGTTTTCTGAACTGATGGCCAAGGCCATTGGCGGTCATCACCAGCCGGACAAACCAGGCCTCGGCTTTTTGGCAACCATCGTACATGTCGCTGATGGTATTGCGCATGCACTCAACATCAGCACAACACCCGATCACACGCCACCAGAGATTAGCGGCCAGGCATGGGAGAGTCTGGGACTAGATCAAGCATCGCTAGAAGAAGTCCTGGCCGAGGCGCAACTCCAGTTCGATAAACTGAATGCTGAAATGGATGTCTGATTGTTTAGGGTGTATGTGATACTGGCAGTAAGTATATTTAATCGTCCATGGAATCATTGGTCTGTAAGCTGATTTTAATAAAATTAAGAGGGAGTATATGGATTACTCCTCGCTGAAAAGAGATTTTGAGTCTTCGCTAACGCGCTCCACTCAGTCACCGCAATATCTCAAAAGCTAGCCCGGCATACAATACGTATTTGTCTCCATCCTGCAATTTGTTCTCCACTATTTAGCTTCATTTTGATTTAATTCTGCAACTGGGTTCCCCACATCATGATGCAATCCCTGATCCACCTGGCACAACAATAAGGCTTGATTATTGTTTTCGGCAATGTCTTGCTGATGCAATTAGGCCTGCCTTTGCCGACAGTTCCTACCTTAATTATTTCTGGCACATTGGCTGCCGATGGTCAGGTATCGCTGGCAGCCTTACTTGCAGTCACGCTGCTGGCCAGTTTGATTGGCGATACCGTCTGGTATCTGATCGGTCAGCGCCACGGTGTGCGGGTGATGCGCCTGTTATGTCGCTTATCTTTATCCCCAGACTCCTGCGTCAGACAGACCGAAACCCGGTTTGAGCGCTGGGGCCTGAGTACGTTGCTGATCGCCAAATTTGTACCGGGTTTATCGCTGATCGTCGCGCCAATGGCAGGCGCTTTGCGTTTGCCATTGCTAGCTTTTTTATGTTTTGATGCAGTCGGTATTTTATTGTGGGGCGGGATTGCCATCGGTGCTGGCTGGTTGTTTCACCCCGATATTGAGATGATCAGCCGGCATCTGCTGGAGATGGGCAATGGCGCTTTGGCGCTATTGGGCATTGCGCTCATTTTGTACGTCAGTTACAAATGGTGGCAACGCTGGCGTTTTCAAAAAATCCTGAACATCACTAGGATCAGCGTCAATGAATTAGTCGATCTGATGGCAGCGGGGAAAACACCTGTGATCGTCGATATCCGCTCTTCATCCGTACGCAATCTGGATACCCGTCACATCCCCGGTGCCAGAATGATCGCTTTAAACGAATGGCAAACCTTAATACCTCATGTGCAGCAAGACAGCGATATCGTCGTCTACTGCAATTGCCCTAACGAAGCCTCCGCCGCGCAAATGGTGAAATTGCTGATGGGACGCGGCTACACCAGAGCAAGGCCGTTGCTAGGTGGATTAGACGCGTGGGAGAAAGCGGGGCAGGCTATACATACTCTGGATGCTTGAAAACGTCATCGTATCTCCACCGCGCTTCCTAATCCCTATAAAAAATGCTCTGATTGGATCAAAGCTGCTCGATCACATCAAAGTTGCTTTGCCTGGAAAGTATTGCACTGATCGACTTTGCCGCTCTCCAATCCGCGACTAAACCAGCGCACCCTTTGTTCTGATGTGCCATGCGTGAACGAGTCTGGCACGACCTGACCTTGAGCCTGACGTTGCAATGCATCGTCACCAATCGCGGTTGCTGCACTCAAAGCGGTTTGTACATCACCGCTTTCTAATATGCTGCGTGACTGGTTGGCGTGGAACGCCCAAACACCTGCAAAGCAGTCCGCCTGTAATTCCATCCTGACCGACAAAGCATTGCCCATCACTTGTGATGCGCGTGATCTCGCCTCATGTACTTTGTCGGAAATACCCATCAGATTCTGTACATGATGTCCGACCTCATGTGCGATCACATAGGCTTGCGCAAACTCACCGCTGACATGAAAACGATCACGCATTAGGCGATAAAAGCTCAAATCGATATAGACTTTTTGATCCACCGGACAATAAAAAGGCCCGGTCGCGGTCTCGCCTTTACCGCAAGCAGTAGAGGTACTATTATTAAAAATGACTAAAACTGGTTTGACATATTGCTTACCGCTGGCGCGGAACATTTCAGTCCACACGTCTTCCGTATCACCCAGTACGGTTTTTACAAAGTTAGTTTCTCTGTCATTAGCAGGCGGGCGATGTGCTTGCGGCTGTTGGCTTTGCTGAGACGATGTGACCGGCGCTGATCCGCCGCTTAACAGGCTTAACACCGTCATTGGATTAATACCAAAAAAATACGAGGCCACCAAAGCGATCACGATCGAACCGATACCAATATGACGTCCGCCAAAGCCACCTCCGCCGCCACTATTGCTGCCATCATCACTATCACCACGACGATCTTCTACATTATCGCTCTCGCGATTGCCTTCCCATTTCATATTATTCCTCCAGCTTGATCATTTTTGAGTGATTTCATCAGGCTTACTTTTTTATACGTAATTCGTTTTAAGCTCAGTGGTTGTCGTCGCGCTCTTCATCATCCATCAGCATCGCATCCCGCTTTTGTCTAACGTGATATGCCGTCAATACAGCATGCGCTACCAAATCTACGGCTGGCCTGGTATTGCCTTGTTTATCTTCCCAGACTTTGGGTGTTAAGGCGCCCGACAACGCGACGGCATCGCCATCACCCAGCGCTAATAACTGATCTTGCAGATCGTCGTTAAAAGCGATGACGTTACAGAAAATAAAGTCACCATCCGGTGTTGGAAGTCGTAGTTTGCAAGTGACATAACTACTGCCGCCTTGTCCTTTACCCTCTTGTGCTTGGCCATACAATCTGCCGGAAATTAATGCATCTATCACTTGAGCCCTGTTATGTGAAGGTTGAAACTAAGTATTGAAAAAATACTGAAGAAACAAATACTGAAATCCAGAGGTGAATTTTTATTTCAGTAGTTGAAAAAAATGTTCAGATTTACGGACTATTTTTTTTGATTCCATGCCGAACAGATCATGCGTTTCTTGCAGTACGAATTCATTGACTTCTTTGAGGTGGAAAATCAGACCACGGAAGTTGGTTCCCAAATAATCAAACGGTGCCAATTTGGTTTTTACCGGCACATCAGTTGCCAGTAAGGTACGCAGCTTACGTTCCAGATCATACAAACTTTTCTCATCAAAACTGACAATCGATCCCTTGGGAGTAGGGAAGCTGGTTGAGAATGAAGAGTTTTGTCCCATCGGGTTTTTCAGGGTAATTTTGATGCCTAGTCGCAAAAACTTCGCTATCGCAAAAAAATCATTATCGTCGTACATAGGTTCTCCAGGTGTTTTCTGTTTTTATACTGCCTGCCAATATAGGCTGACTTGTGATTGATCAATCTGCAAACTAAACATGAAAAAGACCAGCGATCAAAGCATCAGTAGCTTACGTCTTTCATATTCGGTCTTGATGATAAAGCGTTGAATCGCGACTTCCATCACATGCGGTAATTTTAAAAATTTGACGCCTATGCGATAACGGCCATTGCCATCACGACTAATCAAGGTGAAATGCCGAATTTGTCCGGGACAGATCAGGACATTTTTATCGGATAACTGGATTTCTAACTGCGCGATTTTATCGTCTGATCGCAACGGCGTTTCGCCATACACGGTGGCGGCAAAACCACCTACGCTCAAATCATGTAGTGCCAGATCATATAGTTGGCTATCTTCTTCCATGAGTAATTTCACTCTTAGAGGATTGACCACCGGCAGAGCATTACGATAACTCTCGCGCCTTTGCAGACGGACGATACGTTCTGGTAAAGGGACCCAAAAGGCGTCTTTGTCACCCCATAAAAACCGATTCGGCTCTATCCCGGAAAATTGCACTCGTATCCCATCTGGCAGTGCTAAAAACGTGCAACTAGCTGCTTTTTCTAACAGTTTGTTCGCTCTTTCATCGCCACCCAGATCAAAAATCAATGCCTCTGCTCTGGCCTCTAACAGCAAGCTCAATATAAATTCATTACCGCCATTAAAATAAACGGTCACAGGTTCCCGGCGATGGATCAGATCATTCAGTATGTTCAGGATCTCCATTCGCCCAAGCAAAAAAAAGCGATCCTCAATTTCGTCATTACTTAAGGACGCTGACATGGGTTTGTCTCCATCAAACGTTGGTGAGTATGACCATACCCTTTGCTGTTAGGGAGGTCAATACTCTTCAATCCAGATGTTGGATGCAGCTATGTCGATTAGGTACTATGAGGGCGATTATTAAACAGTCAAAATGAAGCGCGCACCGCCTTGTACCACGTGGGCATAGCGGATAGTGCCGCCGTTACCCTGGATCAGTTGCTGCACCATTGCCAGGCCGATTCCGCTACCTTTTTCTTTGGTTGAGAAAAAAGGCGTAAAAATATGAGGAATAAATTCTTCCGGTACACCAGGCCCGTTGTCGGTGACTTCTACCCGCAAACGCCCGCCACGACTCAGTTTGGCGCGTATGACCACTTCGGGCGAGGCTTTTTTGGATGTCGCTTCTTCCGCATTTTTGATGAGGTTAATCAAGGCTTGTTCAAATTGGGCAGGGTCTATCATTAATTCTAGCGATGCCGGTTCTGTTATAAATTCGGCACGTCCGCCACGTTGTGCCCACGCTGGAGAGATTAAGGTGGATAAGCGCTTAAAAAGTGTTGCCAGATGGATACGTTCTGGATGTGCCGCAGGGACGTTCGACAAGCTCCGGTAGCTACCGACAAACTCCGCTAAACCATGCGCGCGGCGACTGATAGCGTCTAAAGCCATGGTCAAGTCCTTGATGCTGTCGGTGGGTAAGCTTGGTTTTAGGTCCTCTAACAAATCATGCGCGGTGCGGGATAAAGATGCCACTGGTGTCAGAGAATTCATAATTTCATGGGTCAGCACATGCACTAATTTTTGCCATGCCTGTTGCGCCTCGGATTGCAGTTCGCTTTCTACCGGCATTAAGGCAATCATCAATCGCGTGTTGCCATGCGTGGTCAAACTGCTGGTTGCAAGTAATGCGCGCTCCAGTCCTTGCTCGGTTTCAAACAAAATCATGCTGCGCTTGCCCACCACTTGCGTTCTCAGCAGATCAAATAATTGCTCAGGCTGGACGGCACGACCTGGGGCGATCAGCCGACGTGCGTTGCCATTCATTGCTTGCACGGGATAAGGCGTGGAGGTGGTGTCAATCGAAAACAGGGCAATCGGTGCGTGTTCTAGACTATTTTCTAGTGTGCTTAGATTTTCTTGCAGCGTTGATGAGGTATGCGGTAATGCGGGTGCCACATCGGCTAGGACATGGATTTGGCGTGGTAATAAACCTGCCAGACCAAAACCAAATAGCCAACTACCGATCAGCGCTAGTAATCCAGACAATGCCAATAATCGTGCTGTCTGTGCAAGCTGTGTTGCAGTCAAAATATAAGCCGTAGCGCCCGCGGCAAGCATCAAAATCAATACGCCAGAAATGCAGAACAGTTTGCGATATCGATAGCGCGGGTCCGGCGTTGCTGATGCCGGTGACACTGGTGATGTTGGCGATGTTTGCAATATTTCAGTGGGCATTTCAGATGTCATGCTTTTCTAATTTCCGGTACAAAGCAGCGCGACTTAAGCCCAGCAATTTAGCCGCCTGACTAATATTGCCACTAGCTTGCGTCATGGCGCTGGCAATTGTGTCGCGTTCTAGTTTGGTCAGCTTAAATGTATGAACGGTATTCTGAGCAATGTTATCTGGCGCAATCCCCGCTACTTCCGCCATCGCTACCAAAGTCGCGTTTGCAAAGCTTAAGCCAAAATCCTGAAGCTGATAATCTGCCTGCGTTCCTAAGATCACGGCTCTCTCACATGAGTGCCTTAAAGAGCGAACATTGCCCGGCCAATCGTACTCGCACAGCGCGTTCAAAGCGGTATCGCTGAGCTGACGTACAGGGCGCTGATATTGATTTTGATATAGCACCATATAATGGCTGAGCAAATCAGGGATATCTTCCCGCCGCTCGCGTAAAGGTGCTACGCGCAGGACGATGGTATTTAAGCGGAATAAAAGGTCCGAGCGAAAAATAGAGGGATCAAATAATTTGATCTCGCTTAAATTAGTCGCGCTGACGATACGCACATCAATTTTTTCTGCCTTGTCCATACCGACCGGTGTGACTTCACGCCGTTCTAGCGCGGTCAGTAATTTCGCTTGTGCACCCAAAGGTAGATTGCCAATTTCATCTAAAAATAAGACGCCACCGCGCGCCGCCTGAAAGCGTCCTGCACGGTCGCTACGCGCATCGGTAAAAGCACCTTTGCGATGACCAAACATATCGCTCTCAAATGTGGTCTCGGGTATCGCTCCCATATCGACCGCTAAAAAATGAGCTGCGTTACGTGGTGACGCTAAATGGATGGCGCGTGCTACCAGCTCTTTACCCACGCCGTTTTCACCCAGCACCATGACATTGGCCTCGGTCGGAGCGACGTTGGCGATCATGGATTTGAGTTCACGCATGCTGGCAGAATTACCCATCAGGTTTGCAAATGCGATGGACGTATCATTATTGCTGACCACATCAGATGTACCTGATATGTCAGATACGTGAGTAGTAGATTTTCTGGCGAGAGCCGTTTCTACCGCGGCCAGTAGTCTGGCATTGTCCCAAGGCTTGGTGATGAAATCGCAAGCACCGCGTTTTAATGCCTCCACCGCCAAAGGTACGTCGGCATACGCCGTTACGGCGATGACCGCAGGAGCGGGATGTTGTGCCCGCAATAAATCCAGCATCGCCAAACCCTCGCCGCCATCAGTGCGGCCAGCGGTGAAGTTGAAGTCGAGCAAAACGACATCCGGGTGTTCATGCACTAACAAAGTTTTTACTTGTGCAGGCTCGGTCACGACCTTGACTTGCGGATATTTGCGACGCAGCAAAAGTTGCGCTGCACAAGCTACATCGGGGTCGTCATCAATGATCAGCAGATGAGGTGCGCTATTAGACATGATTGTGCATAGTTGAAGATAAAGCTGGCTGAGATTTCTGTAGGTGCTGGTAGGATTTTAATTTACACGTGTCAATGCACAGTCTAGCTTTGATAAAGGACACTAGCAATGATTCACCAACGCTAACGAGCGTAAAAACAGGAAGTATCCGTGAAGTGTTCAATATCGGACAGTTTTTAAAATCTGTCTGAATCAGATTGTCCAATACCGATCAATGCCGATCAATAATCCCCAATTTTTAGTCCTTTTCAATCCAAATCAGCATGGCACAGAGATTGCGATAGTAGACATGAGTTTCAGAATGAGTAAAACATTCTCAAACAAAACCTCCTACCATTTTGATTGAACCATGAAATTATCTACGCCTCATCTTGCTGTGACCGGTGCCGCGATGGATGTCATCGTGCCGCAGAATCATAATAAGAAAATTCTGATTAGCGTGGTGTCAATATGTTTAATCGGATTGGCGATTGCTGGTTTATGGAATCTGATGCCGCGTGGTTTGCAGGTATCTGCTGCCGATGTACGTATCGCCAACGTCGAGAGCGGGATTTTTTTGGATGACATTATCGTCCGCTCTAAAGCCGAGGCGCTGCATTCTGTGATACTGGATTCCATTGAATCCGGCAGGGTAGAAGAAGTGTTTGCGCATGATGGCGCGTTGGTGAAAAAAGGCGATATTCTTTTTAGGATTTCTAACCCTCAACGCAATTTAGAACTATTGCAACGTCAGTCAGAACATACTCAGCAGATTTCTAATCTGGCCAATTTGAGAGTGAATTTTGAGGCCGCAAATTCTGATCATCAGCGCCGCTTATCTGACCTTGAATTTAATCTAATGCAAGCGAAAAAAAAGCATGCCCGGAACGTCAAATTGGCTCAGCAAGGCTTTATTTCTTCGGTCGCGCTGGATGAATCCGCCGATACCTTGGAGCAGCAGCAACGTGCTTTTAATGAAGAGAAAAATCATAGCGCGAATGAGACCGAAGTCAAGCGTGACGCTGTTGCCCAGATGGAGCATGCAATTAAGACGATAGAAACGGGCTTGACGCTGGTCAACGCCACGGTCGATGCGCTGGTGGTACGTGCCCCAGTTGCTGGTCGCCTGACAGATTTCCGTTTGCAGATCGGTGAGACCGTAAAAACAGATCAGCATATTGGGCGTATCGACGATCCCGACCAATTTAAGCTCACAGCACAAGTCGATGAGTATTATCTGAACCGTATTGCGATAGGGCGACAAGGCGTGTTTAAGCAAGATGCCAAAGAGTATCGTGTCGAAGTTAGTCAGGTCTATCCACAAATCAAAGATGGCCGCTTTTCGATTGAATTAGTGTTTAAAAATGCACAACCCGCCAGCCTCAACCCCGGTCAAAGCTTGGATGCGCAAATTACCCTAGGTGAACCGAAAGACGCTTTGTTATTACCCAATGCGCCATTCATCACCGACAGCGGCGGCGCCTGGGTCTTTGTGGTCGCAGCCAATGGTGTTGATGCCGAGAAGCGCATGATTAAAACTGGGCGTCGCAATAACCGTCAGATAGAAGTCTTATCAGGCCTCAGTGCAGGAGAAAAAATAGTCGTGTCGAGTTACGCTACATTTGGTAATGCGACGCGCTTGCAATTGAAAAAATAGCTTCAAAAAAATAGCATCCTCGGCGCGTCAACTTAGGAAGGCGACAGCATCAATGCGATAGTTTTTTCTTTGCTGTATCAGTATGATAATTTATATACTAATAGGTAGTATATTTAATTGTCCATATAAAGTCTGGACAATAGGCCAATTTTCATAAAAATGATGGGGAGTATATGGTTTTCATCAAAATTTTAAGATGCTTAACCTCATCACAAGCGCCGCACAGAACAGAAGAAATTTATTAGGGATTGTTGAGTATCTTAGATGTAATGAAAAAGCAAGCAGAGACGGTTGATGTAACTAAGTCTTTAATCAGTAAATCGGTAGTAAATCGGCAGTAAAAAAGAAAGAGATAAGACAATGAACTTTAAAGATTTTCGGATGGGGTGGCGCCTGTTGCAACAGCAGCCTGTGTATTCCGCCATTATGATTGTCAGCCTGACGATAGGATTTACTTTTTGCTTTTTGGTGCTGGCATTCACCCGCTACGAATTTGGATTTGATACCAATGTTCCAGAGGTACAGAATGTGTACGTCGTCAAGGCACGTCCTAATTGGGGATTTGGTTTTTGGAGCGAGAATGTCCCTTTGTCGATGAAAGACTCGCTGGAAAAAAGTGATGCTCCTTTATTGGTCACAGCAGTGTTGCCGTATTCCGCCGCAATGCGGGTGAACGACGGCGGCAACGATGTCGTGACCAAAGTAGAGCTGACTCTGGTGGATCCGGCTTTTTCTAAAGTATTTGGTATCAAGCCAATGGAAGGTGATTTGCAAGCGGCACTCAGCCGCCCAGATGCACTGGCACTGTCAGTAGCGACAGCGCAAAAACTCTTTGGCGATCGTCACGTTGTTGGCAAAAATTTACAGATCAGAGGCGCTTCTTACCGTATCGCGGCGGTATTGCCTGATCAGCCGGCCACCAGCTCGATTCAGTTTTCCGCGCTAGCTGGTCTTAACTCTGCCGCATGGCCAGAGGCAGAGCGCCAGCGCGCAAGAGATAACTGGAATTACTATTCCTATGACGATAAAAATTTTCTGAATAACAAAGTCTATTTCCGCTTATTGCCCAATACCTTATTGCCAAGTACGCAGTCGAATGCGACATCAGGTAATAAAACGGATATCAAGTCTGATGGTTTATTGAGTGAGCTTGCCAGCGCAATCAACACCGACATCAGTCGCTCGGCATTGGCCGGACATCTGAATACAAAAGATACGCAAGAGCTTGGCAATAAGCCTTTATTGAAAATCGCATTTGGCGCGTTAGCAGAATCGCATCTGGATAGCGAGGCGCGTAGTAATAGCGGCTCTAAAGGGGACCCTATCGCTACGTTGGCGATGAGTGCCGTCGCGTTTTTAATTCTTTTGCTGACCGCAGGTAATTACGTCAATCTCGCCACCATCCGCACCATAGCGCGTCAGCGCGAGATGGCGATCCGCAAAGTGCTGGGTGTGACAGCAGGGCGGTTGCTGATGCAGATGATGGCAGAATCGATCTTGGTATCTTTGATCGCCGCAATTGCCGGTGCCTTCTTAGCTTGGTTATTACTACCAGTCTGGTCGGAGTTAACTGAGTTAGATATGGTGAACATTTTAACGCGCCAGGACTGGATGGCATTTGCCGCCATTGTCATCGTGATGGGTATATTGGTCGGTATCTGCGCTGCACTATATCCAGGTTGGATTGCACTCAAGATGCGCCCTGCCAATGCTCTGGGTGGGCGTGGGAATAGTGAGACAGCAGGCGGTTTGTGGCTGCGCCGCGTGTTAACCGTGATGCAATTCGCTATCGCCATGTTCGTGACCGGGGTGGTGATGACGATAGGGACGCAAATCCAATATCTGAAGCACATCGACTATGGCTACCAATTAGACTCACTGCTGATCATCAACTTGCCTGCGGAATTGAGCCAGACTGAGGTTCGTAGTTTTCAGGATGCCCTGGCACGTCGGCCAGAGATTAACGGTGTTGCAAATACAACGCCATGGCCTGCTAAGGTGGAATTTAAGACGACCAAAACAGAGACCATTAGTCTAAGCACCTTGAGAGTAGGTCCAGAATATTTCCATACCATTGGTTTGGGGGCAGCAGTAGGGCGCGTGTTTGACCCCAACATCGATGCCGGTGACAACAGCAATGGTTTGGTGATGAATGAGTTAGCCGCAACCCGGCTGGGCTATGCCAATGGCAATGCGGCGCTGGGACAGATTGTTAGTATGGAAGGCAAAGCGATGCAGATTGTCGGCATCAGCAAGAATGTCAGCAGCGGCTTTATGCATGGATCACCACGTCCGATTGTGTATCAGATTGCGACCTCAGAAAAATCGTCGCTAGCGCCGCTCTTGCCGCAATTAACTGTCAATGGACGCAACGATCTGACCGCAGCAAAAACAGCCATTACTGAAGTCTGGCATCAGCATTTCCCAGATATGTATTTAAATCTTAGTCATCTGCGACAAAATTTGGAAGTCAACGCAGGCGGTCCTCAAGCTATTTTTGATTCTTGCGTGATTGTCGCTGCCATCATGATTCCGCTAGCCATTTTCAGTATTTATATTCTCTCTGCCTATGCAGTTCAGCGACGCGCTAAAGAGATCGTTATGCGTAAATTATTTGGTGCTGACAAACTCGATATCGCCAAGCTACTGCTCAAAGAATTTACGATTTTACTCAGCATTGCCGCCATCGTCGGCTTGCCCTTGTCGTATGTTGCGGGTAGGGGTTTTGTCGAGCAATTTGCAGACCAGGCACCGATGGGATTATGGCCAATTGTCCTGGCATTGCTGGGTGCTGTCGTAGTGACTTTGCTGGCGACTACCAGACACACCTTAATCGCCGCAAGAATGTCCCCGGCAGTCGCCTTACGCGCTGCCTGAGTAAATTAGTTGTAGCAGAATTAAAAGTAAGCTGAATTAACAAGTAAATCTATTCCAGCCTTTAACAAAACATATAAGGAAGCATCATGCTAAAACTAGTCAACGTCAGTAAACTCTATGTCGCAGGCGAAGTACAGACCGCCGCACTGAACGGGGTAAATATCGAAATCGATGCCGGTGAATATGTCGCCATCACAGGCCCTTCTGGTTGCGGTAAATCGACTTTACTTAGTCTGTTGGGTTTGCTGGATATTCCCAATTCTGGTGAGTACTGGTTTGAGGGGAAAAACGTCGCAGGCTGGAGTGAGTCGCAATTAAATCAACTACGCCGCGGCAGAGTTGGCTTCATCTTCCAAAGTTTTAACCTGATAGAAGAACTCAGCGTGTATGAAAACGTCGAACTGGCCTTGGAATATTCTGAAGTACCAGTCAAAGAGCGTCGCATTAAAGTCACCGCAATGTTAGAGAAGTTGGGCATAGGGCATAGGGCAAAACACAGGCCATCCCAATTGTCTGGTGGCCAGCAACAACGTGTTGCTATTGCACGTGCCTTAGTCGCTGGCCCCGCTATTTTATTAGCCGATGAACCGACAGGTAATCTCGATACTGCACATGGCGATGAAGTCATGCGCATCTTGCGCACCATTAACGCCGAGGGCACGACTGTCGTGATGGTTACGCACTCGCCATCGCACGCAGCACAAGCATCACGGACATTGCATCTGCTGGACGGGCATGTGGTGGTGGATGCTTTGCGTGCCGCTTGATTGTTTACTTTCTGACGAACTTGCCTGCTGATTTTGCATGGTGAGTTCATCATATGGCGACCTGAAGTCCCTGTCAGTAATAGCTGACGCCCCCATTACATAAGATAGACATTGATGAAATTCAGAGATTTCCGCATAGGCTGGCGCCTGCTGATACAAGAACCTGCGCATTCGCTGGTAGCGATCATAGGATTAGCCATAGGATTTATGGTGTTCTTTCTTGGCCTTAGCTATATTTATTACGCTTTGCATTTTGATCGTCATGTACCCGAGTATCAGCATATTTTTATCGTCAAGAGTTTGCCAAATTGGGAGGATCAGCGCTGGCATGAAAATATTCCGACTTTAGTAAAAGATGGCCTGGAGCGCAGCGGCTTGCCATTGCATGCAGCACGCTTGGTGGTGCTGGATACCGAGATGCGCGGTGACGGCGCGGTACAAAACGTCAAACTCACGACGGCTGATGCCAGTTTGATAGAGGTATTTGGTATCAAGCCGGTTGAAGGCGATCTGTTAGTTGCCCTAAGTCGTCCGAATGCTCTGGCACTCACCGTATCGACTGCACGACGACTTTTTGGCGATGCCCATGCCTTGGGAAAATACGTGCATATCAAAAACGATACTTTCCTCGTATCAGCAATTATCAGCGATACACCGGACAACTCTACAGTTCCGTTTTCTGCTGTCACCGGTATCAATACCTTGGCGTGGAAAGCGGATGAGCGTAAAGCCATATTAGACAGCTGGTCCGATTTGTCAGCTCGTCTTTACATCAAGTTAGGTGCAAATATCTCCGCAGATCAAATTGCGCGGCGTATTGCAGAGGATGCCGACAGGTCGCCTTTACGTGCGCAACTCAAAGCGGAGCAACTTGCACAATTAGGTCACGATCCATTATATGAAGTGAAATTAGGGGCGCTGACAGATTCTTTCCTTGACCCGGTAGTCGGCGGTGGTAACGGATCAAGAAAAGGCAATCGAACGATCACTATTTCAGTTGCCTGCATCGCCTTATTCGTTTTGTTGTTAGCGATTGCAAATTACGTCAATCTGGCTACGGTCAGGATCATAGCGCGGCAGCGCGAGATTGCTATTCGTAAAGTGCTTGGTGCTCCGCATTGGCGTGTCGTCATGCAGGTATTGACAGAGACGATACTGGTCTCCCTTATCGCGGCAGGTGTCGGGATGCTGTTGGCATGGCTAGTCTTGCCAGGATTTTCTGCTTTATCCGGTTTTGCATTGGAGTCACTGCTGACCGCTACCAATTTCTTATTGGCTATATTGGCTGTGCTAGGTTTCAGCATCGTTATAGGATTGCTGGCAGGTTTTTATCCGGCGTTGATGACAGCCAAAATACGTCCCTCCGCAATCCTCGCTGGACGCGGCAGTTCGGTGAGTACTCATGGGATGTGGTTGCGCCGCAGCCTGACAGTATTTCAATTTGCAGTCGGGATGTTTTTTATTAGCATGGCACTGACAATGTCAGGGCAGCTTCAACACATCAGCCGTTTAAATTTTGGATTTGATCCAGACAAATTTCTCTCGATTGAGATGCCCTACGGATTAGAGCAGGCAAACGCTAAAAGCTTCAGTGATGCAGTAACGCGCCTGCCTAGCGTCGTCAAAACAACGGCTTCTACCGTGGCAATCGGCCAGGCTGATTTTTGGAATGTCGATATCACCATGCCCGATGCTCGTGTCATCAAACTCGATAAAACGCTGGTCAGCCCTGACTACTTTAATGTCTATGAGATCGCCCCATTAGCAGGTCGCTTATTCGATGCAAAGATAGATAACGTTGACAATCCCAGTGTGGTCGTGATTGACGCTTTGGCTGTTACGCGCTTGGGCTTTAGCTCGCCTACCGCTGCCGTTGGACAATTCATTAAAGTCAAAGATAAGCCCTTACAAATCATCGGAGTCAATCAACCTGTCAGGACGCAGAGCCTGCTGATGGATGCCGCACCACGCGTGTTTATGCTGTCGCTAGAAACGCCATCGCTGTCCGTCAAATTTGAGGGTGATCCAGCTATTGTTAGCGCCGCTATCACCCATCTTTGGGCGCAACATTTTCCTCAGAATATATTGCAGATTAAGCCCGTAAGGAATTTGCTGGAAAGAGGGCCAAGACAAATTGAACCTATGTTGATCATTGTTTCGATTGTGATGTGTATTGTGATTTCTCTGGCGTTTGTTGGCATGTATATCTTGTCTGCCTATAGCCTGCAACGACGGTCAAAAGAGATCGTTTTGCGCAAGCTATATGGAGCCATGGGACGAGATATCGCTCAGTTACTTAGCTATGAGTTTATTGCGCTGATCGGCGTCTCGGCGCTACTTGGTTTGCCTGTGGCCTACGTCATGGGGGAATCTCTTTTAGATGAGTTTGCTGAACGTGCGGCGATCGGACCATGGGCGGTATTGGCCGCGCTGGTCAGTGCTTCGATCTTAGCAATGATCTCGACCATACGGCATACCAGAGTGGCAATGCATATGTCTCCTGCATCGGCGTTGCGAGGATAAAACTCTTCGTCATGTATTGAAAACGAGTGACTGGCTGGTACACTGGAAGGATAGAACGTTGTTCATTTTCATAAAAAATTCTTTCAGTGTTACCAATCGATACAGGAGATTATTCATATGATCAAAGGCAGTTGCTTTCATCTTCGGCATGTACAAAAAGACGATATCCCTGAGCTCATCAGATTGCTTAACGCACCAGAATCTAAAGGTGATTTTCTCTCTTTAGAGATGGTGTTGCCAGGTGCATTGGAGAAGAAATTTGAAGCAGAATCGTTGAGTAAAGAACTCAATGAAACGTTTTTAATCGTTGATCACGACGGGACGATTTTAGGTCGCGTGTTTCATTTCAAAACTATCTCTTACTTCAACTCACGTGAGATAGGCTACGGACTATTTGCCAGCGACAAACGTGGCAAAGGTATCATGACCGAGGCCGTGCAACTGCTGACTGATTATCTGTTTAAAACCTTGTTGATCAATCGCTTAGAGATCCACATGCATGTCGATAATATCGCCTCAGAAAAAGTGGCGATCAATTGCGGCTATCTAAAAGAAGGCATCGCCCGTGGCGCTTCATTTAGCCGGGGCAAACATGTTGATATGGCCATGTATGCATTGTTGCGGCATGAGTGGGAAGTGCTTTGAGAAAGTCTAAGTTAGTTGATATGGGTTTAATTACCGGATCAATCTAAAATTTCGATTTAGAGCGTCCAATCATTCTGCGGCTTCTGGCGTGATTTCCTTCCAAGAGCCGCAGAATGATTGGACATCTGTTTTTAGAGTTGACTTGTTAATCTGCTTTACGTGTTCTGGCGATGAACTCTGCATGCGGATAATCGGCTACCGTAAAATCAAATCCGCGTGAGGTCAGCCAGGTACAAGCTTCTTCTATCGTAGAGAAATAGTGGACTAAGTCTTCTGGCAAGTTGCCAGTTTTGCGGCGGTGGATTTCTTTGCGCATATTGTCTGGCACAACTACAGCGAGACAGACGCAAGAATTCTGGAATGCCCATTCACGCATTTTAGGGAATGCTTGTAGCGAATCTACATTCGACATCTCCCAATGGGCTGCATTGGTCAGACCCGCCCAAGGCTGGCTGACCGGTGCCTTTTTTTTCGTATCGAGAAAGCAAGCCCAGGTGCCTTCTTCATTAAAGCTACCCGCTGTAGTGCGTACGAGAACATTGCGTACTACGGTAATTTCCCATTGACCATGTATTTTCATCAGATTGATTTTAGATGATGGAATTTGTATTTTACTAGTGTCTTATTAATGTCGGATCGATGTCTAATCAATGCGTTATTCGCGCATGCTAACAATTAAACGCCTTGCTAAATCCTATCTTTATATTACCGCAAATTCCTGCTGCAAATAGTGCACGATATCCTTGGATTCATATAACCACTTCACGCTGCCGTCGTCGTTGCTGATCTTCAGGCAGGGGACTTTAGGGCTGCCGCCTTGGGCCAATAAAGTTTGGCGATGTTCTGTCATATGTTGCGTATTACGTAGTTCTATAGTCAGCGACAGGCGCGCCATTTCTTTCCGTACCTTGATGCAAAAAGGGCACGTTGCAAACTGATATAAGGCCAGCTTTTGGCATGCTGCATCGACCTTAGTCTGATCAGCGATGGAGCGCACGACACCTTTTGGCCGTGTCAGGCTTTCTTTCAACAGCATGAAAGGGCCGAGGACGATGCGTAGCAGTCTAAAAAAGTATTTCATGAGTTCTACCAGGTTTAAAAATGATGATGCTGTTATCGAGATTGCCGATTTGATGGGCGACGGTATCGACGATGTTATTGATATTGAATCAGCGCAGAAGGGCGCATTGTAAGCGACAAGCGCATGATTTCGGCAGATTGTATTGATGCGTGATCCACGCATCTCCCTAAGAAAATGTCTTACCGTCTTTGACCCAAATTGCCAGAGCCGCAGCAAGCTCGTCCATCACAGCATCCCAACGTCCAGCTGAGTCCTGCCTGAACAGACGCATTTGATGCGGGTACCATGGGCTGTCCTGACGATGCGCCAGCCAGCGCCAGTCTGGTTTATAGTCCGGCACTAACAGCCAGCACGGCACACCCAAAGCACCTGCCAGATGTGCGACAGCGGTATCGACACTGATGACTAAATCCAGTTGTTTGATGATCGCCGCAGTGTCTGCAAAATCTGTGACGCAGTCACCCAGCATTAACACTGAAAATGACTCTGGGATAGATTCTCCGTCCAACTCTTTTTGCAGGCTCACAAATTGAATGCCAAGCACCTTTAATACAGGCGTCAAATACGTCACTGACGGCAGCGAACGGTGCGCATCATTTTCAAAACGGGAATTACCTTTCCAGACCAGACCTACGCGTTTCTGATTGGCAGACGACAGCTGTGAATATTGGGCTGGCCATTTTTCAGACCACTGTTGCAGCACATCTGCATCGGCATGCAGATAAGGAATAGTCGCAGGGATAGTATCTAAGCGGGTCTCAAAGTGGAAAGGCAAACTCATAGGCAAGGTCCAAAAATCCCATTCCCGGTTCGATAAATTATCGTCCAGAGACAAAATTTCATCCACGCCAGCCAGACTGGCGAACAACCTTTTTAAACCTGGATGACAAATCAACGTGACTTTAGTCGCGCCTTTTTCTCTCAGCAAAACCGCATAGCGACAGAATTGGATCATGTCGCCATGACCTGCCTCAAAACCGATTACGATCGATTTGCCGGACAGGTCGCCACCTTGCCAGTGCTGACAAGTAAACACGTCCGATATACGTGTAATCCAATCACGCGCTTCCATGCAAGGCCAACCTTCGGCATAGCGCCCTTGCCGCAGCAAAATATAGGCTAAATTAAAACGTGCTTTCGCATAATCCTGGTCCAGATTGAGCGCATTACGGTAGCAATCCTCAGCTTCTTCCTCTCGTTTCGTACAGGCTAGCAAGACACCCAAATTGGACCACAATGCGGGTGAGTCGGAGGTAAATAATAAACACTGCCGGTATACGTTCTCCGCCTCATCAAAGCGATCGCGTGCCATCAGCATCGCGCCTAAGTTCAGATAAGTTTGTACCACGTCGGGTCGTACCGTGATCGCTTGCTGATACCAAAACTCAGCACTGTTCCATGCGCCAATTTGCTCTTGCAGATAAGCCAAGTTAATCATCACCTCAGCAAAGTCAGGGGCGATTTCCAGCGCTTGTATAAAACAGGCAATCGCTTTGTCATTCTCAGCATCGCCCATTAACTGATTGCCGGTAGCGAAAAGTGTTAGCGCTGATTGGGGATAATCTGACATCGGATTCGCTTATGAAAGGTGTTAGCAGTGAGATTCGCTATGCAAAGTTGAAATGCTATCGTATAAGAATTGTTGGCAGTGATTGTAGCAATTTATA
This sequence comes from Undibacterium sp. GrIS 1.2, assembly GCF_040544435.1. NCBI lineage: Bacteria > Pseudomonadati > Pseudomonadota > Betaproteobacteria > Burkholderiales > Oxalobacteraceae > Undibacterium > Undibacterium sp. GrIS 1.2. The sequence continues at coordinate 30,572 of NZ_JBEONP010000028.1, read as the reverse complement.
TGCGCCGCAATGCTACAGATAAGAGGACTCTACGCTGAGGTTTGGTCATCTTATGTAGAGTTCTAAAATCCTCGTGCCCGGACACGTCGCGTCGTTTTATTTTAAACTCCGCAAAACTCGCAATACCTAGGCATTACTGTGCCAGCTTGACAAGCTCTGCATGTACTCCAATACGGATTTTTTAAAATTCTGTAAAAAGAATCTCCAATCAAAGTGCGCCTCGCAGCCCAAAAACACGCCACCAGCCGCAATATCATTGGACATGCTTTACACTTAAAATAGAAGATATCCATCGAAATAGTATATGTGGTCATCGTTGAGGTACGTACGCGAATGGATTAGCGTATCTTGCCCCTGCGATGTGCGTGCTAATTTGGTGGACTAAGGTGGATTTTTCCGAGAGCGATTTTGGCGTTACTTTGACTGACGTGTTTAAAAAATGGTCTGCCGTTTTGATTTGACACAAACATAAAATATTCGCCCGCTGCATTTCTGGCGAAACAGGTTAACGAATATTGAACAACTAGGTCATCGTCTTCGTCACCAATAATAGACTCTTCCTCTTTAACGATCTCAGCATCCGCTCCATTGAAGACAAAACGAGCATCGCTGGACTTCGCTCGATAAGCGCGAAACTGTTCCTTCGCCTCTTCGCGATATCGACTTAGATCTTTATCTGAACCCTTCTTTAGCGAGAGTGCAAAAACAACTGGCAAGATTAAAAATATGATTTCTATCATCAAAGATAAACTTTCAAATCAAGTGTGAAGTTGCATATTGCGTGTTGTGCATTATAAGCACTCGCCTATTCGCCATCCATATTCACTCTGCAAATTACATATAACGATCTGTATCGTTCCTCAATCTGACGATAAAACATCTTGTACGAAATACCGCTGGAGCGTCCGATTTATGTTTTCAGCGTGCATATTTCAATGCGCTCAGTTAGTATCTATTTCATATCCAAACTACAAGTCATCTTATGAAAAAAACTGCTTTCTTTTGTATGCTTCTAGCGATGTTTAGCCTGAGTGCTTGCTCGAAAAAAGAGACTTCGGATGATGAGTATAGAAGACCGACAGGCGTCGTGTTGGCGCAAGAGGTCGCTTCTCCTCTTCAGGCAGAAATGCCTGCGTCAGCGCAAAGGGAACCTGGAGAAAGTAGGGCACCATCAAAAGCCAAGGAGTCCTCTCGTCGCTATCTTGCTTACGAACATTCCATCGGTATCAATATTGCTGAAGAAAAAATTACGCCATTGGTCGATAACCTCAAGCGCATCTGTGATGCTACCGAGAGTTGCGATGTTTTGGATATCAGTGTCAGCGGTAACGATTTCGCCAGCGCCGAATTGAAATTGCGTGCAAAGCCCACAGATATTCCTAAGCTGATCGCGTTAGTCAGCCACGAAGGTAAGTTATCCGATCAGCGCACCAGCGCAGAGGATTTGAGCGGACGGATTGAAGACACGGCAAAACAGATCGCTCTCAAAGAAGATTTTCGTAGTCGGCTGGAAGGTCTACGCGCCAAAGCGGGCAGCGATATTGATGCGCTGATTAAAGTCAATGAGCAACTGGTGCAAGTCCAGTCCGATCTAGAATCATTGAGTGGACAACGCGTTGTCTTGATGAAACGCGTCGATACCGAAATTCTCAACATCCGAATTGCCTCTGCAAACAAGGCTTCTGTCTTGGCACCATTAAGCCGCGCCGCTTCTGGCTTCGTACGCAATAGCCTAGATGCACTGGCAATGGTCGTCACCTTTATCGCAACCGCATTGCCATGGCTGCTGCTTCTGACTTTTTGTGTTTGGCTATTCAAAAAAATCAAGCAGTACAGAAGACGGAAGTTTGAAAAGAATTGATGTGTGCTTTAGTACTCACAAGATGAAGGTTCATGATGAACCTTCATTGTTTGAAGCGGTGCTCATGGCGACCCCATGTAAGTCATTAGCCGCGCTGAAACACCTTCATCAAACTCACACCGTCGGCACCCGCCACGCAAGCAGTTACCCCCGCCTCCAGATGGATTAACTGAGCAGCAGCCAACGCTACCGACTTACCAGCGATCGTCAGCGTGCATTCGCCTTGCAAGACATACAGCACAAATGCATGGCTGGCCTTGATGCTGATTGCCTCACTCTCGGGGTAGGTATTCAGATACAGCTTATGGGATTCCTCTGGATGCAATTGACGCACCGCGTCTTCAGAAATAGTAAGCGGTGACAGTTCAGACCAGGTTTGTGGGTGGGCGTGTGTCATGTGGATTCCTTTAAATATGTCAGACAAAGAGCCGGCAAGCGCTACAGCCTATTTGCCAAAAGGCGCGAGTATAAGAGTAAACGCGGTAAGAAGACAGCGAACGGGCAGAAATAAATGCGTGCCGATTATTGCAGAGTCAGTCTATCAGGCATCGGCTAAGGCTTTGCTTCAAACCACAACATCAACCTATCTTTGAACCCAGATTTTCCATTAGACCGCTACCACTTCGCAAAAAACGCAGACGGCGTGCGGTCTTCAGAGGGATAGCACGACCGCGATTTGAGTGCGAGCGCTACAGCGACAATTGCACCTTTGGCGAACTACCTGGCGTTGTTGCTCCTCCTAGCAAGATGTAGCTTGCGTCGTCGTCGCGTCTAGCCAGTCAGTCCGCCAAAGGCACACTTGTCGCTGTTTCAATGGAAAATCTGGGTTGAACGTCAGCATCTTGCAGGATGATGCGCGTCAAATTGTTTAAAAAAAGATAATGACCGTTTAGTATCGTTAGCTTGGTGGCTGTACTAATTTCTGCTGACAGACAGAGTCGACTGATTCTACCGCTTACCCTATCAGGCTAAAAGAACGGATAATGGCGCCTAATTCACGTTTACGCACTTTTGGCCGCCTTTTTGGAACACTCTCATGGAAATTAAAGTTAACTTTCTCGATAAGCTTCGTCTCGAAGCCAAGTTCGATGACTTCACAGTGGTAGCCGACCAGCCTATCCGTTACAAAGGCGATGGCTCAGCCCCCGGGCCTTTCGATTACTTTCTTGCCTCGTCGGCACTGTGCGCCGCTTATTTTGTGAAGTTGTATTGCAATACGCGCAATATTCCTACTGAAAATATCCGGCTATCCCAAAATAATATTGTTGATCCAGAAAACCGTTACGCGCAGATTTTCAAGATTCAGGTCGAATTACCGGCGGATATTTCTGATAAAGATCGTCAAGGAATTTTGCGCTCTATCGACCGCTGCACAGTAAAAAAAGTGGTGCAGGCTGGACCAGAGTTTGTGATTGAAGAGGTAGAGAGTTTAGATGCCGACGCGCAAGCCTTGCTGACTTTAAATCCAAATACGGATGCGGCCACTTATATCGTTGGCAAAGATCTGCCTTTGGAGCAAACCATCGCCAATATGTCTGGCTTGCTGGCAGGCCTGGGCATCAAGATTGAAATTGCCTCGTGGCGCAATATCATCCCGAATGTATGGTCGCTGCATATCCGCGATGCGCATTCACCGATGTGTTTTACTAACGGCAAGGGCGCGACCAAAGAAAGCGCCTTGGCATCAGCTTTGGGCGAGTATATCGAGCGGCTGAGTAATAATCATTTTTACGCAGGCTCGTTCTGGGGCGAAGATATCGCCAACGCCGAGTTTGTGCATTATCCGAACGAGCGCTGGTTTAAGCCTGGTAAAAAAGACGCGTTGCCTAAAGAAATTTTGGATGCGTACAGCTTAGCGATTTACAACCCCGATAAAGAGCTACGTGGCTCGCATCTGATTGATACCAATTCTGGTAATACAGAGCGCGGTATTTGCTCGCTGCCATACGTGCGGCAATCCGACGGCGAGGTAGTGTATTTCCCATCCAACTTAATCGAAAATTTATTCGCCAGCAATGGCATGAGCGCCGGTAATACGCTGGTCGAGGCGCAAGTGCAATGTCTGTCTGAAATTTTTGAGCGCGCCGTCAAACGCGAAATTTTAGAAGGCGAAATCGCTTTGCCCGATGTACCGCAAGAAGTGCTGGCGAAATATCCCGGCATCTTGGCCGGCATTCAAGGCCTGGAAGAACAAGGCTTTCCGGTGCTGGTAAAAGACGCCTCGCTCGGCGGACAATATCCGGTCATGTGCGTGACTCTGATGAACCCGCGCACAGGCGGCGTATTTGCCTCCTTCGGCGCACACCCGAGCCTAGAAGTAGCACTGGAACGCAGCCTGACAGAGTTACTGCAGGGTCGCAGTTTTGAAGGCCTCAACGATTTACCTCAGCCTACCTTTGTAAGCCAAGCCGTGACTGAGCCGAATAACTTTGTCGAACACTTCATCGATTCCAGCGGCGTAGTGTCATGGCGCTTTTTCAGTGCTAAGTCCGACTACGAATTTGTGGAATGGGATTTCACCAGCGAAGGCAGTAACGCCAATGCAGAAGAAGCCGCCACCTTATTCGGCATCCTCGCAGAGATGGGCAAAGAGGTCTACATGGCTGTGTACGATCAGTTAGGCGCGACCGCTTGCCGGATTTTGGTACCGGGTTATTCAGAGGTTTATCCCGTCGAAGATTTGATCTGGGATAACACCAACAAATCCCTATTGTTTCGCAACGATATCTTGAATTTGCATCAGCTCGACGATGATGCCTTAGAAGCGCTGCTCGATCGTTTAGACAACAACGAGCTAGACGATTACAGCGACATCGCCACCTTGATCGGCGTCGAATTTGACGAGAACACGGTCTGGGGACAACTCACCGTGTTGGAATTAAAACTCCTAATTAATTTAGTCTTAGAGCAATTTGAGGAAGCGCAAGAGCTGGCGCAAACCTTCTTGCAATATAACGATAACACGGTCGAACGCAGATTGTTTTATCAAGCCTTGAATGTCGTACTAGAGGTCATGCTAGATGATGATTTAGAGCTAGCCGATTACGAAGTCAATTTCCGTCGCATGTTTGGCAACGAGCGTATGGATGCGGTAATGGGATCAGTCAACGGCAGCATACGCTTCTACGGCTTAACGCCTACGAGTATGAAGTTGGAGGGCTTGGACCGCCATCAGCGTTTGATTGATAGCTACAAGAAATTGCACACTGCGCGGGCTAAGCTGGGGGCTACATCGAGTAAGGCCTGAGATTCATCTCGGACCCTGTAGTAATGAGTTTATTCAGCGCACAAACGAATGTTTTATCTCAGAGCAGTCGTTTGTATTGGAGCGTCGATATGCCCATATGTCGATATGCCGATATTGGCTAATGTTAGGTAAACAACAGTTGCAATATCACTTGGCCGTTATCATTGCCAGCACTTAGTTGAGGAAGAACACCAATGATAAAGATTCTCGTCTTATTGATTGCTATATGGGGAATCACCATGAGTGCTTTTGCGATTGAAGAACCGCGGTATGACCTGGTAAAGCAATACCCTGAGTTTGACATCAGAAAATACCATGCCTACATAGTTGCCGAAGTGATCGTGCCCGGCCCGGCGGATAAAGCCGGCAATAAGGGTTTTGACTATCTGGGCGGCTATATTTTTGGTAAAAACAAAGGCAGTAAAAAGATAGCGATGACGGCGCCAGTGGCACAAACCGCAGCACCAACGCCGATAAAAATCGAAATGACCGCACCTGTCTCGCAGACCGCAGCCGACGGTGGTTGTCTGGTGCAGTTCACCATGCCCAAAGAATTTACCTTAGATACCTTGCCGGAGCCGACCGATCCCAAAGTCAAGCTACGCGAGATATCCGCACAAACTTATGCAGTGATCACTTATTCGGGTAGTTGGTCGCAATCGCTATATGAAGAAAAACTCAGCCTTCTCAAAAAGCTAGCCAGTGAAGCAGGTTTGAAAATGGAAGGCGAACCTGTTTTTTCACGCTACAACTCACCGTTTTCATTACCGTTTTTTCGTCGAAATGAGATCTGGATACGGGTGGTTATGTAGTCGGAGTAGGGTGCAGTTTTTTTAGGTCGATAAGAAGAGTAGCGTGCACGATGCACTCATTTTGTCTAACAAAAAAGATATTAAACAGATTACAATTTCGACTCTTAATTTTTCATCAAGGTTCGTATGCGTAGTTTGATTAGTGCGGTATCGTTGTTGGTCTTAAACTCAATCCTGTGTCTTCCAGCGGCGGCAGAACAGCCGGTCGTTACAGATCAGACATCCGTGGCGGCGTCTGCGGCATCGGCCTCTGCTGCGGTAGTAGATGCATCAGAGCCACCTAAAAATAACGACATTAAAGTTATCGAGATCGATAAGGTCTGTGCTATTCCCGCCTATCCCAAACCAGCTCTCCGCATCGGCATGCAAGGCAAAACCATTCTTAACCTGATGATCGACAATGCAGGCAAGATCAGCGCCTTTCAGTTAGAGAAAAGTAGCGGCTGGAAATTACTCGACGTCACTGTGATGCAAGCAATCATTGGCTGCCAGGCGATACCCGAGGGTCGGTGGATACCGAGCGAGCGCAAAGTTGCCTACCTATGGAAACTCAATCAACCTGATGTCAGCCCAGCAGTGATCGACCCAAAAAGCTGTAAACCTTCAGAAAAGCTTCGCGTAGCCCTCGATAAAGAAAATGGAGTCGGCATCGTCGTTGGTATGTCCGTTTCCGACAAAGGTAAAGTACTCAATGCCCAAGTCCAGTGGGGTAGTGATGACGAACAACTAGACCAAGAAAGTCTGCGCATCGCACGGTCATGTGAGTTTGTCCCAGCCGAGAGAGGTGGCAAACGCATCGCGGATGCACAATCAATCAGGTTCGTTCAGAAGTAGTAGGCGAGGGCAGCCAGGCTCGCTGATGAAACGATAGGTTTGTTTAGTATGTCCAATCAAAATAAGCCTCGCAGCCCGAAAACCTGCCAGAAGCCGTAATATCATTGGGGGTAGGGTGCACAATGCGCACCAATTTATCCCCAGCGAATAACTATTCCCCAAAGTCCCCGGCAACATCGGCACCAATCCCCCAATCCGGCGGCAATATCTCTTGCGCGACATAACGATGAAATGTCGAATGTGGCCAATCCATCGCACGCGTAACCAGGCCATGTTTCGCCGGGTTAAAGTGAATATAATCGACATGCCGTGCAAAGTCGTTATCGTCACGGATTTGATGTTCCCAAAAGCGTCGTTGCCAGATGCCCGATTCTTTTCTTTGCGTTCGTGAGGCAGATAAATTATCCACGCCAAACTCATCGGCACAAGCTTGTGAGACCAACCGTTTGATCATCGACCAGCGAACAGAGAAGTCCGCATCACCTTGCGGCAGCGTCCAGATACAATGCAAATGATCTGGCAGAAGCACCCATGCATCAATCTCAAACGGATGTGTCAGACGTGTTTTTTGGATCGCCAGGCGCAAGGCATTACGCAATGATTCGGTGGCCAAAATAGGTCGTCGACGAAAGCTATTTACGGTGAAGAAATAGGTGCCGCCAGCGATATTTGATCGTCGGTAATTAGACATGAGAAAGGCGCGAAAAATAAAATCACAGCGTGCCTTGAACGCGATAGCTCGTCAATATTTGTAATAATAATCCCGCAGTAAAGATGCGCCTAGTGGCACAAAAAAATCACAAGGCGCATAAATATTAAGTAGGGTGCGCCATGCGCACCAATGATGGAAAAATGAACGGCTTAAAAAATGAGGATGTCCGGTGAAATGGTGCGCATGGCGCACCCTACGGAGGCACGCACGCTACGCTTGCTGCTTTGAACGCGATATCTCGTCAATCTCTGTGAAAACGATCCCCAGCAAAGATGCGCCTCGTGGCACAAAAACAAGCCACAAGCCGCACAAACATTAGGTAGGGTGCGCCATGCGCACCAATGATGGAAAAACAAACGGGGTAGAAAATGAGGATATTCGGTGGAACGGTGCGCATGGCGCACCCTACGGAGGTACGCACGCTACGCTTGCTGAGGTACGCACGCTACGCTTGCTTAGCTCACGGCATTTTTTTTAGCATCTGAGAATAAATATCTTTACATTTAGTTTGATTTTTAAACAAGCTTGGAATCATCGCATTTTCGTAATAATTTTGAACGTAAGTCACAACTGCCGCACTATAAAAATTTGTTAGTTCCACAATCTTCTCATCGGAAATTATGGATTTAAGTTCAGCACTCGGATTGTTTAGATCGTTTTTGGGAATGTGTTGAAAAACTAAGCCAGAAATCAATCTGTTTCCATATCTAACAATTTTTTGCTCACGAAGAATCCTATAGCTTTTCTCAAGAAATGAAAGTTGATTTTCGATCTTCCGGTTTATTACGACCGCTCTCCACGTGAGAATTCCCGTTGTAGACGGATTAAAGAGAGTTTTATATGGAGGTCTAGTTAAGTCCTCCCATACTTTTCCGATTTGTCCTTTTACTTGAACAATTATTGAAACATCTAACGAGGCGCAAGCTAAAGCTGTTGTACTTTCTTGTAAGTCAAAAGACGATGATGTCGATAACTGTTCGTCATTTCGCATAATGACGTAGTTGATACCATCAATTGCAAGCTCTGACTTTATTCTTTTTTGTTCGGTATCTTGTGCAACGAAATCTCTATTATCAATTTTGTTTTGGCGATTATTTGTTTTTGTGATGTTGTCGCCAAAATTGATGTCTGCGCCATCTAGAGAAACAATACGAATTTGAACATAAGCTTTGTCAATCGAAACCGATGGTTCTGCTTCGGCAAATCGTCCAATGGTGCTGATCGTTTGGGCGCCATTGACAACATACAAATCCTCACACGCAAACGTCCCCACTTCGGTATCTGAACCCCCTTTAGCTGTTTTCTTAACGCTTGATGCGATTGCAGTAATTCCGTTATTGAAATACCAAAAATTCTCAGGGAACTCAGTAAGTGTTTCTCTAATTTCTGCGTTCACGTCCGTGTCACCTAGTGATCCCCGGAGATTCAATGCCAATAATCTTTCTTTGTGTTGCCCCCAAAGCTGAGCGAGATCACTTGCACATATTTGCCCATAAACTGCGTATGACGGATTTTGTTTTTTGCCCCAATATCGAAGTTGTAATTCCGCTGAAATTGGATCATTTAAGTTTTCGCTAAGAGATTTATGAAGTAATGACTGATTAAGAATCGAGATCGATAATATTTCACCTGCATCATTGACTTCATTTTTTAAATCTGAGAAATCGCGCTCTGCATGAATTGATAGTTTGGATGTACCTGTATGGGCAAGAATTACGACAATTTTTGTAGAGGACGAGTTGAGAGCATCTTCTATTTCTACAGCTCTGGCATTAACTTTTGCATTAAATCTCTCTAAATTTAAGCTTAATAAATCATGAATTCCGGCGATAAATTTTTTAACCGAACCAAGATCAGGCTCGCCTTCTCCGCTTTTTATCCATTTGGTTTGTACTAAATAGAGACTTGAACTTTGCTTGTCATATGCGATCGCATCAATCCCATTATCATCATAACCATCAGTAATCGACTCAGCCGCTTCCTGTTCTGAGAGGCTTGTAAGGTGATAAATGGAGTATGCAGCAAGTGATCTGGATAGAAACACAGACTCCAAATCATCCTTAAGTTTTGACTTTTGATCAGCTAAATCAATCTTTCCCTCAAATAATTGTTTGAGTCTATTTCGTATCTGATTTACATGAATGACACTCATTTCGTCCCCCAACCATCCTTCAAAGTAGTAACCCGATTAAACACAGGTTTACCCACCACAGAGTCCACACGATCTGCCACAAAATACCCATGACGTTCAAACTGCAAGCACGTATCTGGTGTTACGTCTTTCATACCCGGTTCTACATAGGCTTTGACGACTTCTAATGCGTTTGGATTGAGTAAGGCCATGAAGTCTTTGCCGCCCGCGTCCGGGTTTGCATCGGTGAACAGGCGGTCGTACAAACGGACTTCGACTTCTAATGCATCGGCGGCGCTGACCCAGTGGATGTTGCCTTTGACTTTGTAATTGGCGCTGCCTTCGGTGCCGGATTTGCTGTCGGCGAAATAGTTGCAGTGGACGGCGATGATGTTGCCGTCGGCGTCTTTGTCTGCGCCCGTGCATTCGACTACATAGCCGTAACGCAGACGTACCTTGTTACCTGGGAAGAGGCGGAAGTAGCCTTTGCTTGGGACTTCCATAAAGTCTTCTTGCTCGATCCAGAGTTCTTTGCTGATGGTGAATTCGCGGTTACCACGCTCTGGGTGGTGCGGGTGAACTGGTGCGCTGCAGGCAATGTTCTCGTTCTCAGGGAAATTGTCGATGATGAGTTTGAGCGGTCGCAACACGGCGGTGGCGCGTGGTGCTTTGGGGTCGAGGTCTTCACGCAGGCAGCCTTCGAGCGTGCTGTAATCGATCCAGCCATCAGAGCGGGTGACGCCTATGCGTTCGCAAAACAGTTGCAGTGATTCTGGGGTGTAGCCACGGCGACGGATGCCGACGATGGTGGGCATGCGTGGGTCGTCCCAACCGCTGACGATGTTTTGTTCTACCAGTTGGCGCAGTTTGCGTTTGCTGGTGACGACATAGGTCAGATTGAGGCGGGCGAATTCGTATTGGCGTGGCACGGGATGCTCACATATTCCTCCTTCGGCGGCGCGTTCGATGACCCAGTCGTAGAACGGGCGGTGATCCTGGAACTCTAAGGTGCAGATCGAGTGGGTGATGTTTTCAATCGCATCTTCCAGCGGATGGGCGTAGTCGTACATTGGGTAGATACACCATTTGTCGCCGGTGCGGTGATGATGAGCGTGACGGATGCGATAAATAGCCGGGTCGCGCATATTCATGTTGGGCGACGCCATGTCGATCTTGGCGCGCAAAATATGTTCACCATCTTTGAACTCACCCGCCCTCATCCGTTGGAATAAATCCAAAGACTCTTCAGGTGTGCGATCTCGAAACGGCGAATTGATCCCGGGTTTAGAGAAGTCGCCTCGATTAGCCGCCATGTCATCAGCCGATTGGCTATCAACATAGGCATGTCCTGTATTTATAAGGTAAACAGCTAGCTCATAGAATTTTTCGAAATAATCGCTTGCATAGTAGAGGTGACTGCCATCGTCTTGTTCCGGACTATCGTTCCAGTCGAAGCCTAACCACTTGACGCTGTCGATGATGGTGTCGACATATTCTTGATCTTCTTTTTCTGGATTGGTATCGTCAAAACGCAGATGGCAACGGCCAGCGTAATCGCGTGCCAAGCCAAAGTTCAGGCAGATGGATTTTGCATGACCGATGTGCAGGTAGCCGTTGGGTTCTGGCGGGAAGCGGGTGATGACGTTGGGCAGGCCGTCACGGGTATAAGTGCCTGCCGCAAGATCGCGGTCAATAATGCCGCGCAAAAAGTTGGACATCGGGGCAGGTGCGTTTGCATCGTGTTTTGTTGCAAGAGTGGTGTTTTTATCGTTATTGCTCATGGTGCCAATCGTTTCAAAAAATAATGTGATGACAAGCATTTTACCGCAGCGTAACAAGAAGCCAGCGCAAGTTATTAGTTAAACCCAGATTTTCCATTAGACCGCTACTACTTCGCAAGAAACGCAGAGGGCGTGTGGTCTTCAGAGGGATAGCACCACCGCGATTCGAGTGGGAACGCTACAGCGACAATTGCACCTTTGGCGAACTACCTGGCGTTGTTGCTCCTCCTAGCAAGATGCAGCTTGCGTCGTCGTCGCGTCTAGCCATTCAGTTCGCCAAAGGCACACTTGTCGCTGGTCCAACCGAGATTTTCCATTAGGCGCACCGAAGGTGCTATTTGAGTGCTGGCGGCGCATTTCCGGTCATTTTTGACGCTCTTCGTTGCTCATGGCTTGCCATGATCGCCTCATTCGCATCAAAACTGCCTCGAAAAGTGCATCCGCCATCAACTCAAATCCTAACGGAAAATCTCGGTCCAATGGAAAATCTGGGTTAATTATTGACCGTTTATGCAGTGCGCTTTCTCTCTATCAATGATCTCAACGATGACAGGCGGAAATAGATGCACATTTTTGTTGATGAAAGATTAATATTCTCGACTTGAGGTATCGGCTGGTGATACTTTAAGAACATCTGCCACAGCGATAGCAAAAACGCATTTAATACCAGAGGGCAAATGCACGCTGGTGCAGAGAAATAATCAGTCGGGAGGACAAGAAAATGGGCAAATTAGTTGAACGTAGCGCCTTGATGGAGGCGGCAGATCTGGGCTTATTGCATTACGGGCAGGTCGAGCCTTTGATGCGGTTTTTAGAAACCCGGGCGATGAAAACCGGTACGGCACGGTTTAGCGGGACGATGGTTTTATATTATCTGGGCGGCATGCTGGCGATTGCGGCGTGCTCCTTATTCAGCACCCTTGCGGTGGAGCGCTGGGGCATGCCGGTGCTGCTGGCGCTGAGTATTGGCTACTTTGTATTTGCTATAGCGGTCGCTACCTGGCTGGATAAGCGCGGGCAGGGCGTGCTGGCGGGTATTTTTGCGACGCTGGCGATTGCTCTGGTGCCTCTGATGGTATTTGCGTTGCAGCATGTCACCGGGTTTTGGGAAGATAGCGCTAATGCTGAGCATTATCGGGATTTTCATCAATGGATAGACTGGCACTGGCTGGTGATGGAGTTGGTGACACTGTTGATCGGTGCGCTGATGTTGTGGCGCTTTAAGTACAGCTTTTTGGTGATGCCGGTTGCGGTGACCTTGTTTTATATGGGGATGGATGTGGTACCTGCCTTGCTGATGCATGGTGATATGGGCGATATCTTGGGCGGTGACTGGCATGTGCGGCAGCAGATTTCGCTGGTATTTGGGTTGGTGATGCTAGTGTTTGCGCTGGTAGTGGATTTCCGCTCACTGCGCGGTGTGGACTATTCGTTCTGGCTGTATCTATTTGGCTTGCTGACGTTTTGGGGTGCGTTGTCGTCGATGGGCAATGGCGCTTTGTCTGGCAAGCTGATTTATCTGGCGATTAATGGGGGCTTGATTTTTATCGGTGCGGTATTGGGTCGTCGGGTGTTTGCTGTTTTTGGCGGTATTGGTATCGCGATGGTGTTGGGCGATTTGTCCTGGCATTTGTTCAAAGACAGTTTTGCCTTTGTTGCCGTATTGACTTTGTTAGGTTTTGCGCTGATTGCATCGGGTGTGTGGTGGAGCCGGCATCGTGTGCGTCTAACCGCGCAACTCTCGAGCAAATTGCCGATGGCAATGCAATCTAAACTGGCAATGCGCGGCTTATCGACCTGAATAGATCCTAATATTAATGAGATCGATGTAAGGAAACGCCACCTCCTTAGACTAAGACACATAGTCGCAGTATAAATAGGGATATGAATATAGGACTTGGACAGCGCCAGATGGAGGGCGGTGTCCAAGTCTTTATTAAGGTTCCTGATTTTTAGGGAGGTGGTATGAAACGTTTATTCTCAGTATGGCCGTTGGTACTGGTTGCAGGGATCGTCCAGCCAGCGTTGGCGCAAACTTGTACCAAAAGCAGTCCAGCGCACACGGTCGCTTTGCTGGAGCTGTACACCTCCGAGGGCTGCAATAGTTGCCCGCCAGCCGATAAGTTTGTCAGTAGTGTCTACAAAACGACCGGCTTAACATCCGACCAGGTATTGCCCTTATCACTGCATGTGGATTATTGGGATTACATCGGCTGGAAAGATACCTTCTCCAATCCTATTTTTACGCAGCGTCAGCGCTGGCTGGCGGAGCTGGCGTCCACTCGCACGGTGTATACGCCTGAGGTGTTTGTTGCTGGCAAAGAGTTGCGCAACTGGAGTAATGGCGTGGCGGATGCAGTCAAGCGCATTAATCAAAAACCTGCTCAAGCGGATATTCGCCTGACTGTGGATGGCGTGACAGATCGTCAGCTCAACGTGAGTATGACCAGCAACACGGCGCAAACCGGCAAGCTCTATTTTGCCTTGGTTGAAAGCGGCTTGGTCTCGCATGTCAAAGCAGGAGAAAACAGTGGCGTCACGCTACAGCATGATTATGTCGTGCGGCAGTGGGGCGATCCCGTTCGTCTGACGGGCGGCAGCAATACGACGATGCGTCAGATCAGCTTCCCTGCGAATGCTGTACGTAAGAATCTGGCAGTGGCGGCTTTTGTGCAATCGGACAAAGGTGAGGTATTGCAGGCGCTGTCGTTGCCGATTTGTTCGGGTTTATAGAAGGCGCTTTAATGCACCTTTTATCCGAACACATCGGTTGTAGAAGATCTCGGTTGAACCTTTATGTTTCGCTTGCAGCCCGTAGCATTTCTACATGTTCAATATCATCTTCCAGATAGATGTCTGACACGGTGACAAAGCCAAAGCTGCCATAGAATTTTTCCAAATACGCTTGTGCGCCGATGCGGATAGGTTGATTGGGGTAGCGTTGTTCTAACTGCGCGATGCCCTCGGTGATGAGTGCTTTTCCGCTGCCACTGCCACGAAATTCTTTTGTGGTGATGACACGGCCGATGGATGCTTCTGCAAACTTGAGACCCGGCGGAACGATGCGCAGATAGGCCGCGATCCTGATCTTGCTTTGAGTGTCGGGATGTTCTGTCGTTTCTTCTATGACTGTTCCAACCACGTGCAAACAATCCTGATCTGCGTCATCCATATCCGGGAACACGCAGTTTTGTTCTACGACAAATACCTCGCTGCGTGCACGCAAAATGGCATACAACAGCGCGGGTGATAAGTCATCAAACGCCAGACATTGCCATTGCACCGCAGCGCTGATGGGTTGAGTATTGTGAGACGCTGGCACTGAGTGCGATTCAGAAGTTGATTGCGAAGTCGATTGAAGAGCGGTCATAAATAAAATTACATTTGTCTGAAAAGATGGGCATACACACGGCTTACAGCCAGCTTCTCATCCCGATCAATCAGCTTGAGCGAAAGCTTGCCGGATTCATCCCGATGTGCCGAATGGATGCACTGGCTGTTGACCACCGTGCTGCGATGGATTTGCCAGAACTGGTTGCTATCAAGCTGTGGCAATAACTCTCTGAGGCTAACACGGATTAGTGAAGAATGTTCTGCTGTGACGACGTTGATGTACTTGTCAGTTGCTTCAAAATACAGCACATCATTGATGCGTATCATACGGATCTGGTTGCCGACTGCGGCACGTATCATCGTTAGTTTTTCTGTCGTCTTTGCATCGCCGCTAGCGACGCCAGCTTGACTAACACCAGCTTGATTTGCATAACCAAGATTGCCAACGCCAGGCATCAGATTGCGCAATTGCGCGACTACCCGTTCTAATTCTCCTGAACGCTCTTGACCGTCGTCTAAACGCGTTTGTAAACGCTTGACGGTTTTGCTCAAACGTTCTTCGCTGACTGGTTTCAACACATAATCGGATGCCGCATGTTCAAACGCATCTATCGCATAATCGTCATAGGCTGTGACGAAGACAATCAATGGGAAAGGTTTGTCATCAGGCCATTCTTCGGCCAGTTCTTGTGCGACTTCCAACCCGGTTTTCCCCGGCATTTTGATATCTAAAAAAAGAATGTCTGGTAGCTGCGCCAGTGCTTCTTGTACTGCGGCCACACCGTTTTCTACCACGCCGCAAATGCGTAGCTCTGGCCAGAGTTTTTCCAGATGCTTCATCAGCGTGAGCGATAATATCGTTTCATCTTCTGCGATGAGTGCGCGTAGTTGTGCCATATATTTATCCTTGTAGCGGAATAGTCAGGTGCGCTATGGCACCCTCTGGTTGATTGGGACTGAGTGTCAGGCTGGCGCTAGCGCCGTATAGCGCAAACAAACGGTCGCGTACATTCTCGTTGCCGACATGATGGGAGTTTTCATCGATACGGCCATTAATGTGGTCACTTTTTTCGTCGTTTTCGCCGTGATTCTGCGATTGAGTAAGTTGCGTTTGATTGGCGACCGGCTCTTTGTAGGTAGACGGTAGTCCCATACCGGTATCGATTACTTTTAGATGCAGAACTTGATCGGTGACGGCTGCAGAGACGTGAATGTGACCACCTTCTATTTTGGGTTCTACCCCATGTTTGATTGCATTCTCAACCAGCGGTTGTAGCAACATCGGAGCGATCTGTAATGACTGTAAATCTGCCGGTAAATCGATCTGATACGTGAGGCGCTTGCCCATCCGTATCGCTAATAATTCTAGGTAGGCATGCATCAAGGCAAACTCTTGTTTGAGCGTAGTCTTGTCGGTGCGCGAGGAGCTGAGACTGGCACGCAAATACAGAATTAATTGCTCTAGCATATATTGAGCACGCTCAGCATCGATAGCGATTAAACCTTGCAAATTCGCCAGCGTGTTAAAGAGCATATGCGGCTCGATCTGCGCTTGTAGCAATTGCAGTTTGGCTTGCATTGCCTGCCGCTCAATCGCGGCATTGCGGGCTTTCTCTTTTTCTGCCTGGGCTTTTAATTCTGCCAGTTTGCTTTGGTTCCAGAAAAAAATACCTGAGATCAGACTGATAAAAATACACATGACGACCATGGCGCGGTCACCACGGTTAATAAATCCATTAAAGCTCGGTATCGGAATGCCATAGATCAGCATGCCTATACTCAATCCAATATAGTACCCGACCGGAGCGGAGGCGGCGCAGACTAACAAAAAAGCCAGATTATTAGGCTTATTCGTTCTCCAGATCAGCCAGCGTAAGGCATCGATCAATAGTGAGATACAGGTACCAATAATGACCGAAAATACCCAGTTCATCTGGAAAGTTCCGTCGGTGACCACGACATAAGTCAGGAAAATCGCTACTAGCGTATTGAACAGCATTAAGATCGCCAGCGACCGTAGTAAATTAATTTTGTGGCCGCCTCTGGGGAAGATCAATGTCAGCATATGAAAAGTAGAGAATTTTTTTTGAATGTCTATCATACGTTGCTTAGTTAGCTTCCCTTTAGTTTTCCTTCAGTTTTACTAAAGGGTTCTTATTGCAGCAATGCTATTTGCGGATGACAGCCATGATGAGCAGAACCTTTTTATTGCGCGACAGTAAAGTGACGAAAGTACTCGATTTGGTCGCCAATCAGCGCTGAGCCGCCGCGAAATGACCCGCCAAAATTGCGTATGCGGTAATAGAAAATCCCTACGCCAGAATATTTTGCTGATATATTTACCGGCCTTGTTGGCAAGCTCTTTCGTAGCCTTGTTAGCAAGCCTTTGATTAAGCTCGTTTTTGAGATTGTTTTAGCCCAGCTTGTCCTGATCAATCTTGAGCTTCACTATGAGTATCAGCACAGCATAGGCACAAAGTAGTGCTGCATTGCAGCGTAAAAGAGTTGTCGCTTATTTGCTCATCGGCATACTGAAGTCATTACCGATGATTTCGTCGTTTTTAATAAGGATCTTATGCGTTATTCCACACGTTTTTTACCGGTACTGACTGCCATCGCAATGGCGTTATCCGTACCTGTGACCGCTATGGCACAAACCGCCGCGCCAGCCAAAGTCAAAACAAAGCCGCCGACCGTGGCCGAAGCAGAACAGTTTTTGCGTGACAGCGAAGTACGTTTGCAACAACTGTCGGTGATCTCGCAACGTGCCGCTTGGGTGTATGAAACGCATATCACCGATGACACTGAGGCAATGTCGGCGCAAGCCAGTGAACGGGCTTTAACCGTCGGCAGTGAAATTGCGATACAGGCGCGTCGCTATAACCATTTGCCGTTGTCAGCTGATAGCAAACGTAAGTTGAAATTGTTGCAGCTCAATTTAAGTCTGAGTAACGCGGCTGACCGCGAAGCTTATACCCGCTTGAGCACTTCGCTCGCGGGTGAATATGGCAAGGCTAAATACTGCAAAAAGGCAGATGATCCAAGCACCTGTCTGGATCTGGGGCAGATGGAACAAATCATGGCAGAGAGCCATGACCCAGCGGTACTCAAAGATATCTGGATGGGCTGGCATCATCAGGCGACTAAATATAAAAAGAGCTATGTCGATTATGTCGCCGTGTCTAACAAGGGTGCGCGAGAAATGGGCTATGTCGATACCGGCGCATTGTGGCGTTCAGAATACGATATGTCGGCGGATGAATTCGCTGCCGAGAGTGAGCGCCTGTGGCAGCAAGTCAAACCTTTGTATGAATCTTTGCATCAGTATGTACGTTTGAAATTACGTCAGACCTATGGTCCTGACGTGGTGCCGCTGACAGGGCCGATCCCCGCCCATTTGTTTGGCAATATGTGGAGTCAGACCTGGGAGAATTTATATCCTATCGTCAGACCAGAAGGGCAGGATGCCTCTTTGGATGTGGGCGCAGTATTAAAGCAAAAAAATATCGATGCCAAAGGAATGGCGCAATTTGCAGAGGGCTTTTACACCTCATTGGGGATGGAATCCTTGCCAGCGACGTTCTGGCAAAAATCAATGCTGACCAAGCCGCGTGATCGCGAAGTCGTGTGCCATGCATCCGCCTGGGATCTGGACAATATGACCGATGTACGTGTCAAGATGTGTATGAATCAGACGACCGAGGACTTCACTACGATTCATCATGAGTTGGGTCATATTTATTATGATCTAGCGTATCGCAAGCAACCGTTTTTGTTCCGAGGCGGCGCAAATGACGGCTTCCATGAAGCGATCGGCGATACGGTTGCCTTGTCCGTAACCCCAGAATATCTGAAGCAAATTGGATTGCTGAATCAGGTGCCGGATGTGTCGCAAGATATTGGCGTATTGTTGAATCGTGCCTTAGAAAAAGTTGCTTTCTTACCGTTCGGTTATCTGGTGGATCAATGGCGCTGGAAGGTGTATTCCGGTCAGGTTGCGCCTAAAGATTACGACAAAGTCTGGTGGGAACTGCGTGAGAAATATCAAGGGATCAAGCGACCAGCGCCGATGGAAGCGGATGGTTTTGATGCCGGGGCTAAGTATCATGTGCCGGCAGATACGCCTTATGCCCGTTACTTCATTGCTGATATTTTGCAGTTCCAGTTCCATCGCGCTTTGTGCAAAGAAGCGGGTTATGTTGGTCCGTTGAATCGTTGCTCTAACTACGGTAACAAAAAAGCCGGTGCCAAATATCAAGCGATGCTGTCCATGGGTGCAAGCCGTCCATGGAGCGAGGCACTGAAAACCGTTTCTGGCGAAGAGAAGATGGACGCCTCCGCGATTCTGGATTATTTCGCACCATTAAAAGTCTGGTTAGATGCGCAAAATAATTTGCTGATGAAGCAGGATGTAAAGGGATAATCGAGGCGATACATTAAAGGCCAGCATTGGGGACGGGTATTGAAATAAGCTGTATTTAAGCTGCGATAATATTAGATACTCTAGGTAAGTATATTTTATTGTCTAGATAAAGTCTGCTTAGTAGCTTATTTTGATAGCATACTCCCCTATTTGTTGGTATTTAAAAATACAAAAGGGAGTGGCTTTTTGGCCACTCCCTTTTTGCTTTCGTTGATAGTTTTGACTAAGTTGATGGCTAAGTCAGCGCAAGCTAGCCCCATGCTTAAACCAAGATCAAATAATGCGATTTTTAATCAGGGCTGCAATCTTCTCATCATCGTAATGCAGTACGTCGCGCAGAATTTGCTGGTTGTGCTGCCCCAATAACGGTGGCGGTGCCTGATACTGAGTGGGTGTGACGGATAATTTCATCGGGCTAGCGACCAGCCTGACTTTGTCTGCCGTAGGGTGGGGCAGATCAAGCCGCATCTCGCGGGCGATGACTTGTGGATTGTCGAATACTTCTTCCAAATTATTGATCGGGCCGCAAGGCACGCCGGCGCTTTCTAACAAGTCTATCCACTCTTGTTTGGTTTTTTGTTTGACCATCTCGGCCAATTGCGGCACCAGTTGATCTCTGTGCTGTACGCGTCGCGGATTGGTAAAGTACAGGGGATCGTCTGCCAGTTCAGGGCGACCGCCTGCATGTACAAATTTAGCGTACTGACCGTCATTTCCGGCGGCCACAATGATGTGTCCGTCTGATGTAGCGAAGGTTTGGTAAGGCACGATATTCGGATGTGCATTGCCCCAGCGTTTTGGTGCGACCCCGCTGGCAAGGTAATTGGTGTTCATATTGGCCAGCATGGCGACTTGTACATCCAGCAGCGCCATGTCGATGTATTGGCCTTCGCCTGTGCGATCCCGGTGTGTTAGCGCTGCCATGACGGCAATAGTGGCGTACATGCCAGTCATTAGGTCCGCAATTGCGACTCCCGCTTTTTGTGGGCCGCCGCCGGGCAAATCATCACGTTCGCCGGTCAGTGACATAAAACCGCCCATGCCTTGCACAATAAAATCATAGCCAGCGCGATGCGCGTATGGTCCGGTTTGACCAAAACCTGTGATGGAGCAATACACCAGATCAGGTTTTAGCTTCTTTAGGTTGTCGTAGTCCAGACCGTATTTTTTGAGTTGGCCGACTTTGTAATTTTCCAGCACGACATCGGATTGTTGTGCCAGTTCACGGATGATTTGCTGACCTTCTTTGGTGGCGATATCAACGGTGATGGCGTGTTTGCCGCGGTTGGCTGCGAGGTAATAAGCAGCTTCGCCGGTATTTTTCCCAGCATCGGATTTGAGAAACGGTGGCCCCCAGCTGCGGGTGTCGTCGCCGACTTCTGGTTTTTCCACCTTAATTACTTCTGCTCCCAAATCAGCTAAATTTTGCGCACACCATGGCCCTGCAAGCACGCGGGTGAGATCCAGTACGCGGATATGTCCGAGGGAAGTCTTGTTGTTTTCTGTCGTCTGCATATATGCTATGTCCGTTCGATTGGTCGATACTATTCTGGTAAGTCAAACAATGCTGAGAGGAATTCAATACGATGATAACTAGTTGGCCTTATCCTAAAATAATCGCGCACCGTGGCGGTGGCACGCTTGCTCCAGAAAATACCATTGCTGCAATGCGATGTGGACTGGAGTATGGATTTCATGCGGTTGAGTTTGATGTCATGTTATCAAAGGATGGTGTGCCTGTGCTAATGCATGATCCTTTATTTGGCCGCACTGTGTGCGGCGAGGGTGGCGTCGCAGCTAGCTTGGCAGTCGAGTTACAACAGATGGATGCGGGAAGCTGGTTTTCTGAGCGGTTTGCCGGAGAGCGTATCCCGACTTATGTGCAAGTGATTGAGTTTTGTCAGCAACATCGGATCTGGATGAATGTCGAGATTAAACCGGCACCGGGGTTTGAAGAGATTACCGGACGGGTAGTAGCAGAAGTGACTAAGCAGATGCAGGCGGGTGGTGACGTGCTGTTTTCTTCCTTTTCATTTGACGCTTTAATGCAGGCTAAGCTAGTGGCACCAGAGATTAAGCGCGGATTTTTAACCGACCAGATTGAGTCGGATTGGCAGCAGCGATTAGAACAACTGGATGCGATTGCCTTGCATACCAACCATAAACATTTAACGCCTGAGATTGCACAACAGATCAAAGCTCCAGGCTATGGTTTGTTTTGTTATACAGTGAACACGCCAGAGCGCGCTCGGGAAATTTTGGATTGGGGTGTCGACGCGTTTTGTACTGACCGGATTGATTTGATTGCGGCCGATTTTTGATTGTTACATTCGCTTACGCGGCTTACAGTTTTAACGTCAGCAGCTTGTATTTGGAGCTCGTTATAGGCTCATGAGTGACGCAGTTAAAATTAGGATTTACGCAAAACTGCCTCACTTGGTCAGTAAAATTACTTTAATCCATCGAAAGGGAAGATCATGAAATCCAACAAAAACACAATCACACGTATCATCTCCAGCAAAATTGCTCCTGCATTGATTGCAAGCTTGTTCGCGATGCCAGTATTTGCGCAAACCGCTGCGACAACGAACACACCTAATATCGATAAACGTCAGGATAATCAACAACAACGCGTTGCCAATGGCGTTAGTAGCGGCGCACTGACCGCAAAAGAAGCCACTAATTTGGAAAAACGTGAATCTAAAATCGAAACTGATAAACAAGCAGCGAAAGCAGATGGCACCGTCACCAAACAAGAGCGCGCAAAACTGCAACATGAAGAAAACCGTGCCAGCAAAAAAATCTATGCAAAAAAACACAACGCACGTACAGCGAGTTCGCCAGGTCAATAAACTGAGTTGCGCTTAACAAAATAGACCGCTGTCAGATGTTTTAAGCAGCTGATTTAAGAGAGATAGGTCTCTCTAAAAAGTAGAGGAAAAGTAGAACCCGTCTGGCATTCGACGCCAGGCGGGTTTTGTTTTTATGGCACAAAATGCCGGAAGTTATCACGTATAATCAAGAGCTAACTTTTTAAAACCGCATCAATCTGCCCTGAAAATTACTATGAACTCGTCTGAAATCCGCGATAAATTCCTCAGCTTTTTCGAATCCAAAGGCCATACACGAGTCCGTTCGTCCAGCCTGATCCCCGGCAATGACCCGACCTTGTTGTTCACCAACTCCGGTATGGTGCAATTTAAGGATGTCTTTCTCGGTCAGGACAAACGCAATTACACCCGCGCGACTACAGCGCAGCGCAGCGTGCGAGCAGGCGGCAAGCATAATGATCTAGAAAACGTCGGTTATACAGCCCGTCACCACACATTTTTTGAAATGCTGGGTAATTTTTCCTTCGGTGATTACTTCAAGCGCGACGCGATCAACTATGCATGGGAATTGCTGACCGTTGTCTACGGTCTGCCAAAAGACAAGCTCACCGTCACGGTGTACCAGGAAGATGACGAAGCCTACGATATCTGGAAAAATGAAATCGGCGTACCGCCTGAGCGCATTATCCGTATCGGTGATAACAAAGGTGCGCGCTACGCATCAGATAATTTCTGGCAAATGGCAGATACCGGCCCATGCGGTCCATGCTCTGAAATTTTTTATGATCACGGCGCCGATATTTGGGGTGGTCCTCCGGGTTCTCCTGATGAAAACGGTGATCGTTTTATCGAAATCTGGAATCTGGTGTTCATGCAATTCAACAAGGATGAGCAAGGCGTTTTGCATCCTTTGCCAAAACCTTGCGTTGATACCGGTATGGGCTTGGAGCGCATTGCGGCGGTATTGCAGCATGTGCACTCCAACTACGAAATTGATATCTTCCAAAATTTGATTAAAGCCGCCGCGCGCGAAACGGGCTGTACCGATCTACATCACAATTCTTTAAAAGTCATTGCGGATCACATTCGCTGTGCAGGCTTTTTGATTGTAGATGGCATCATTCCTGGCAATGAAGGTCGCGGCTATGTCTTACGTCGTATCACGCGCCGTGCTCTGCGTCATGGTCACAAGCTAGGTCAGCCACAGCCATTTTTCTACAAACTAGTTGCTGATCTCGTGAAAGAAATGGGCGAGGCTTATCCCGAGTTGGCAGAGGCTGGTGAGCGTGTTGCCCAGGTCTTGAAGCAGGAAGAAGAACGTTTTGGCGAAACGCTGGAACATGGTATGAAGATTCTGGAAGCGGCACTCGCCAAAGATAGTAAAAATCTGGATGGCGCGACGGCTTTCACCTTGTATGACACTTACGGCTTCCCGCTCGATCTGACGGCGGATATTTGCCGTGAGCGAAATGTGGTGCTGGACGAAGCTGGTTTTGATGCTGCTATGGCGCATCAGAAGCAAACTGCTCGTGCTGCAGGTAAGTTCAAAATGGCTGCGGCAATTGAATACAACGGAGACAAAACGAAGTTTGTCGGCTACGAGCAACTAAGCAACGACAGTAAAGTGATTGCTTTGTACGTCGATGGCAGCGCGGCCTCTCAATTGCAAGCTGGTCAGGCAGGTATTGTGGTGCTGGATGTGACGCCTTTCTATGCTGAATCTGGCGGTCAGTGCGGTGACTCTGGTGTTTTAAAATCCAGCGCCGGAGCGGTGTTTGAGGTCGCGGATACGCAAAAAATTCAGGCCGATGTATTTGGTCATCACGGTACATTAATCACTGGCACATTAGAAGTTGGACAAAGTTTGCATGCGCAAGTCGCAATAGCAGTGCGCGCGCAAACAGTGCGTAATCACTCGGCTACGCATTTAATGCACAAGGCCTTGCGTGAAGTATTGGGCGCGCATGTATCGCAAAAAGGTTCCTTGGTTGATGCTGAAAAAACGCGTTTCGATTTCAGCCACAACGCACCGATGACCGACGATCAGATTCTGCAAGTAGAAACGATAGTCAACCGCGAAATTTTGTCCAATGTGGCTGCGCAAGCGCAAGTAATGTCGTATGACGATGCGATCAAGCATGGAGCAATGGCTCTGTTTGGTGAGAAGTATGGTGATGAGGTGCGCGTATTGGATATTGGCACGTCACGTGAGTTGTGCGGTGGTACGCATGTGTCCCGTACCGGCGATATTGGTCTGTTTAAAATTGTGTCAGAAGGCGGGGTTGCCGCAGGAATACGCCGTGTTGAGGCAGTTACTGGTGAAGTCGCACTTGAACTGGTACAAACCTTAAACCAGCGTGTGAATGAGATCGCAGCCGCTCTCAAAACTCAACCAGAGAAATTAACCCAGCGCATAGCGCAATGGCAAGATCAGGTGAAGTCTTTAGAAAAAGAACTGGCTACTCTGAAGTCTAAGGCAGCTGCAAATCAGGGTGAGGCCTTGGCAGATCAGGCGGTAGAGATCAACGGTGTCAAAGTATTGGCAGCAATGATGGAAGGTGCAGACGCAACCGCATTGCGCGAAACTATGATTAAGCTTAAAGATAAATTGAAAACAGCCGCTATCGTATTGGCCGCAGTCAATGAAGGCAAAGTCAGTTTAGTCGCAGGTGTGACTGACGATGCAACTTCAAAAATTAAGGCGGGTGACTTGGTGAACTTTGTAGCTCAGCAGGTTGGTGGCAAAGGTGGCGGCCGTCCTGATATTGCCCAGGCGGGTGGCACTGATCCATCTGGTTTGCCTAAAGCCTTGGCAGATGTACCTAACTGGATTAAAGAGCGCCTATGATATTTATCCGCCGTGCTGAATTAACAGATGCCGCTCAGATACAACGGGTATATGCAAGTACCAATGCGTACTCTAATACCTTGCAATTACCACATCCTACTGTTGAGATGTGGCAGGAGCGTTTAAAACAGTTTAATCCGAATGACACTTTGCTTATCGCGATGTACGACGGTGTGATCGTTGGCACCGCGGGTTTGCATGTAGAGAGTGCGGTCAGGCGACGCCATGTAGCCTCTTTGGGAATGGGCGTGGCGGACTCTTTTAGCGGCCGCGGCGTTGGTACGGCATTAATGGTGGAGTTGATGAATCTGGCCGATAACTGGCTTAATTTGTTGCGTCTTGAGCTTTATGTCTACGCCGATAATGCCGCGGCAATTCACCTGTATAACAAATTTGGTTTTGAAATTGAGGGAACCCATCGCGCACATTCTTTGCGCAATGGGGTTTTCATCGATACTTATTCTATGGCGCGTTTTCATCCTAAACAGCCACAAGTTCCACTAATGTCACGTTAGGTTTCTGATGGAAATTAAATTCTGTCCAGTATGCGCCCAATCGCTTGAGCATCGTGCCGATGAGCATGAAGCAGGAAAAGTTCGCCTGGCTTGTCCTGAAGGACATTGGACGCATTGGGATAATCCTCTGCCGGTACTAGCCGCTTTAGTTGAGGTTGAAGGGCACATTTTATTGGCACGCAACGCGGCTTGGCCTGAAAAAACTTTTGCCCTGATCACGGGTTTTATGGAGCGTGGCGAAACCCCAGAGCAGGGCATAGCCAGAGAACTAAAAGAAGAGACTAATCTCGATGCCGATCAGATCAGCTTGATTGGCGTGTATGAGTTCATCCGAAAAAACGAAGTCATCATTGCTTATCACGTCAAAGCGTCCGGTGAGATTCGTTTGTCGCCAGAGTTGTTGGAATATCGCTTAGTACAACCCGACAGATTACGTCCTTGGCATGCAGGCACTGGGTACGCTATGGCTGACTGGATGCGATCTAAAGGATTAGAACCGGTGTTTGCTGATTGGGGCAGCGCTTGAGTGATCAATCCGCAACAAATACTCACTAAAATTGTGCAAACGATTGTCAAACTATGTGGAATCTGTGGTTCCGTTGCTGCGTTGCACCATCTTGATTAATTTTCCGGTAGAATTGGTGCAAAGTTATAGACTTTAGTTGTTGTTCAAATTTGTTTATTCCCGCTACTGGAAAAATCATGCAATTCAATAAAGAACTGGACGCGCGTGGGCTGAATTGTCCGCTTCCAATTTTAAAAACGAAAAAAGCCTTGGCCGATATGATCACTGGCGAGGTTCTTCATGTACTGGCAACAGACCCTGGCTCTGTACGTGATTTCAAAGCTTTCTCCAAGCAAACCGGTAACGAGCTGTTATCGCATTTGGAAGGTGGCGCGGAATATGAATATTTTATTAAACGCAAATAAGTGTAAATAAAATAAGATTATTTGGTTGATAGCCAAGAGAAAACCATTTTTAAAAGCCCGCACTCTATTGCGGGCTTTTTTATTTTGTCTGACCCGTTGTTTTAGCCTGAATCTATTTTAGATACGACGCTCTACTGCTAAAGTGGCTTGAAAAGAACGATCGTGCTAAATTAAGCACTCTCTAAGTGTTTGGTCTTATAATTGATAGCATTAGCAGTCTCATTAAAGCTTAAATCAAAGTTTCAATCAGATTCACTTCAATTTGTAAGGCTAGCTGCACCAAATCTACATAATATTGATCAACAACATTGTTGCTAGCACGTAGTATCATTTACCGTTCAAAAATTAGCTTAATCTCAACAAAGGCAGAACTATGAAAGTCCTGGTACCAGTCAAGCGTGTCGTCGACTATAACGTCAAAGTACGCGTCAAATCCGATGGCAGCGGCGTGGATATCGCCAACGTCAAAATGTCGATGAACCCTTTCGATGAAATCGCGGTAGAAGAAGCCATGCGTTTGAAAGAAGCTGGTGTCGTTACCGAAGTGATCGCGGTATCTTGCGGCGTAGCGCAATGCCAGGAAACACTGCGTACAGCAATGGCAATCGGTGCTGATCGCGGTATTTTGGTTGAAAGTGACGCAGAGTTGCAGCCTTTGGCCGTAGCTAAATTGCTCAAAGCCTTGGCTGACAAAGAACAACCGCAATTGATCATTCTCGGCAAGCAAGCGATTGATGATGATTGCAATCAAACCGGTCAAATGTTGGCGGCTTTGCTGGGCTGGCCACAAGCAACGTTTGCCTCCAAGGTTACTATTGCAGATGGTAAAGCAACTGTCACGCGTGAAGTTGACGGCGGTCTGGAAACTTTGTCTCTGACTTTGCCAGCGATCATCACTACCGACTTGCGGCTCAATGAGCCACGTTATGTGACTTTACCTAATATTATGAAGGCGAAGAAAAAACAGCTGGATAATGTGAAGCCTGCTGATTTAGGTGTGGACGTTGCCTCGCGCGTTAAAACACTGAAAGTCGTTGAGCCAGCTAAACGCTCTGCTGGCATCAAGGTACCTGACGTTGCAACACTGGTCGCCAAGCTGAAGAACGAAGCCAAAGTATTGGGCTAATCCGGTATCAAGCGAGATTAAGCTGGACCCAAGCTTTTTATCTTTAAGAATAATCTTTGGGGCAGACGATTACGTCACCTCAATCAATGTGGAAAACATCATGACTACACTCGTCATAGCTGAACACGACAACGCTAGCCTCAAAGGCAGCACCTTAAATACGATTACTGCAGCGATTCAATGTGGCGGCGACGTTCATGTTCTGGTCGCAGGATTCAATGCTGCAGCCGTAGCGCAAGCTGCATCGCAAATTGCAGGCGTGAGTAAAGTATTACATGCAGACGCAGTGCATTTTGCCGATGGTTTGGCCGAAAATATTGCAGAGCAAGCACTTGCAATCGCTTCTGCTTACAGCCACATCCTGGCACCAGCGACTGCCTACGGTAAAAACGTGTTGCCGCGCGTCGCTGCTAAGCTGGATGTATCGCAAATCTCTGAAATTACGAAGGTAGATTCTCCAGACACTTTTGAGCGTCCAATCTATGCCGGTAATGCGATTGCCACTGTGCAATCGACTGATGCGATTAAAGTAATCACTGTGCGTAGTACCGGTTTTGATGCCGCTGCACCTGGTGGTTCTGCTGCGGTAGAGACGATTGCTGCGGTTGCTGATTCTGGTAAGTCGGCTTTCGTATCACGTGAGCTGGCAAAGTCAGATCGTCCTGAATTAACTGCAGCTAAAATTATTGTGTCTGGTGGTCGTGGTATGGGTTCTGCGGATGCGTTTAAGGTGCTGGAGCCTCTGGCAGACAAGCTAGGTGCAGCAATGGGCGCGTCCCGTGCGGCAGTGGATGCTGGTTACGTGCCAAATGACTGGCAAGTTGGTCAGACTGGCAAAATTGTAGCGCCACAGCTATACATTGCCGTTGGTATTTCAGGCGCGATTCAGCATCTGGCCGGTATGAAAGATTCGAAAGTCATCGTTGCGATCAACAAAGATCCTGAAGCACCGATCTTTTCAGTCGCCGATTACGGCATCGTTGGTGATTTGTTTGATATCGTTCCGCAATTGGTTACTGAATTGGGTTAAGTTGGGCTACGGTGATATCAGTTTAAATTGGCAGCAACAGAATTAAATCGATATGAATGTGGCGATCGCAGAATCGTCTCATTTAATCTTTCTATATAAATAGGGCAGGGTAAGCAGGTTTGTGATGATCCTGAATATCCTGTCCTTTTTTTGAGTGAATTTGGAGTGAATATGAGCTACGTTGCGCCCCTGAAGGATATGCTGTTCGTAATGAACGAGTTGGCAGGTTTAGCTGAAGTCAACGCTTTGCCTGGTTGCGAAGACGCGACGCCAGAAACAGTAGAGGCTGTGCTGGAAGAGAATGCCAAGTTTACCGGTGAAGTGGTTGCACCATTAAACTGGGCAGGTGATCAAGCGCCAAGTTATTGGAAAGAAGGTCAGGTTTTTACGACCAAAGGCTTTAAAGAAGCTTTTAAAATGTTTGGTGAGGCGGGTTGGCAAGGCGTGCAGCATCCAACAGAATTTGGTGGACAAGGATTACCTAAGTTGGTCGCTACGCCATGTATCGAAATGCTCAATTCCGCCAGTATCTCATTTGCATTGTGTCCGCTACTGACCGATGGCGCGATTGAGGCCTTGTTGACTGCTGGTAGTGATACTCAAAAAGCGCTGTATTTAGAGAACCTGATTGCTGGTAAATGGACCGGCACGATGAACTTGACCGAGCCTCAAGCTGGATCGGACTTGGCGATGGTTCGTACCAAAGCTGTCCCGCAAGGCGACGGTACTTTCAAGATTTTTGGCACCAAGATTTATATCACCTATGGTGAGCACGATATGGCAGAAAATATCGTCCATCTGGTACTGGCGCGCACACCAGATGCACCAGAAGGTGTTAAAGGAATTTCTCTTTTCCTTGTGCCTAAATTTATGGTCAACGCCGATGGTTCTTTGGGTGCCCGTAATGATGCGCACTGTGTCTCGATAGAGCACAAACTGGGGATCAAAGCCAGCCCGACTGCGGTGTTGCAATTTGGCGATAATGGCGGCGCCATCGGTACTCTGGTTGGTGAAGAAAACCGTGGCTTGGAATACATGTTCATCATGATGAATGCCGCACGTTTCGGCGTTGGCATGCAAGGTATTGCGATCGCGGAGCGCGCTTATCAAAAAGCCGTTGGCTACGCCAAAGAACGTGTGCAATCGCGCGATCTGGCAGGCTCTGCCGGCCCTGTCACGATTATTCATCACCCTGATGTGCGTCGCATGCTGATGTCGATGCGAGCGCAAACGGAAGGCGCTCGTGCTTTAGCTTATGTGGCGGCTGCTGCAAGTGATGCAGCTCATCACCATGGTGATGAGGCCGTGCGGAAAACCAATCTCGCTTTCTACGAATACCTGGTACCGATTGTCAAAGGATGGTCAACCGAGATGTCCCTGAATGTCACCTCGACTGGCGTGCAAGTACACGGCGGTATGGGCTTTATTGAAGAAACCGGTGCGGCACAACACTACCGTGATGCACAGATTTTGACGATTTATGAAGGCACTACCGCAATTCAGGCAAATGATTTAGTTGGCCGTAAGACCGCCCGTGATGGCGGCGCGACAGCAAAAGGGATCATCGCACAAGTGCGTAAAACGGCGGCAGAATTGGCGGCGGTGCAGTCGGATGACCTGGTCGCCATTCAGCGTCAATTGCTGGCTGGTGCTGACGCAATAGAAGAGGTTGTTAGCTATGTTGCTGCCAACTTTAAGTCAGATATTAAAGCTGTATTTGCAGGTAGCGTTCCTTACCTCAAATTGGCAGGTATTGTATTAGGTGGATGGCAAATGGCACGTGCCGCTTTGGTTGCTCAGCAGAAATTGCAAGCTGGTGACGGCGATGCCAGTTTTTATAAAGCGAAAATTGCAACTGCTCGTTTTTTCGCAGACCATATTTTGTCGGCAGCGCAAGGTTTGCGTAGTTCCATTGTTGATGGCAGTGCTGGTGTATTAGCGATGTCGGAAGACCAGTTCTAAATACTGACGAGGGCGGATTCAGCTACGAAGAGCAACGGGAGGTAAGTTTTAGGGGGAGTATATCCAAATTATAAAAAACCTCAAACGGCGTTCGATAGCCGAGGCATTTCCTAGGGCGATGATTGAGTTGATTGACTGCCCGTTGTAACTGGGCTTGAGTGATTTCCTTGAAGTTGGTGTTCTTTGGAAAGTAGTA